>JAGHBD010000077.1 GCA_021161135.1 Thermoplasmata archaeon | reverse complement strand
CTCTACTATTTCCTAAATAAAAAAAATTTGTCCATACCGAATGATGCAGGGCAAGTAATTATAGTAAACTGTACAGATGTAAGAGTAGAGAATTTATCTATAGATGGAGCAAGTATTGCAGTTGAAGTTGCGTATTCATCAGGTGTTAAAATTTCAAATAATGATTTTAGTAACAACAATTTGAACGGCGTTAGAATGTATTATTCAGATGACAATAAAATAATTTCTAACAAATTAAATGGCAATGGATGGTCCGGACTCTCTTTATGGTTCAGCAACAATAACATGATTAGCAAAAATGTTATTGATGGCAATAAGTATGATGGTATGGAACTCCTTTTTTCAAGCAATGAAAATTTTGTAATAAGTAATGTCATTTGCAATAGTCCATACGGTATTGGACTAAGAGATACAGAAGGAAATATAATTAAATGGAACAACATATACAATCATTCAGAATATGGATTGGTTGCTGAGAGTAGCATAGTAAATGCACGCTTTAACTACTGGGGCTCATTCTTTGGAATTTTGCTTGGTGATAAAATAGCCATTAAGAATAGCAGAGTTAAAATTTTCCCTTGGCTTCCTTTTCCAAATCCTTTTGTAAAATGATTCATGAAATTTATAGCATCATACTCTTTCCAATGAGTAAATATTAAATATACAATCGCTATTTTATGCCACCCATGGCAGAAGAAACAGGAGAAAATAAGGAATTTAAATTCATTGTCAGAATTGCAGCCACGGATATAGATGGCAATAAACCTACTCGTTATGCTCTCACCCAGATTAAGGGTATAAATTTCATGGTAGCCAACGCAATAGTTAATTATACAGGAGTTAATCCAAGAGAAAGAATTGGTAATTTGCCTGATGAAGAAATAGAAAAGATAAGTAAGGCAATAGAAACAATAAATGAATGGCTTCCTCCTTGGCTTAAAAATAGAAGAAAGGATATTTACACTGGCAAAGATTTACATCTTATAGGTACGGAAATTGATTTGACATTGCGAGAAGATATAAACCTCCTCAAGAAAATAAGGAGTTATCGTGGCATTCGCCATGAAAGAGGCTTACCAGTCCGTGGCCAAAGAACGAGAAGCAATAAGAGAAAAGGTCTCACTGTTGGAGTTATAAAGAAGGCAAGGAAGTGATAAAAATGGGTGATCCGAGGTTTCCAAGAAAAAAATATGAAACTCCTTCTCATCCATGGGAAGCAGAGAGAATAAGAAGAGAAAAGGAAATTCTGCATAAATATGGTTTAAAGAATAAAAGAGAAATATGGAGAGCTGAAACCTTTTTAAGAAGGATAAGGGAGCAGGCTCGCCGCCTTCTCGCTATGGCTGGCGAGGAGCAGGCGGAGAAGGAAAAAGAAAAGCTTCTCAAAAGGCTTGCTCGCCTTGGAATCTTGCCGGAAAATGCAAGCCTTGATGATGTGCTGGCTCTTACTGTCGAAGACATTTTGGCACGCCGTTTGCAAACTCTCGTATATATCCATGGTCTTGCAAGAACGCCGAAGCAGGCACGTCAGCTTATTGTTCATGGGCACATTGCTATAGATGGTAGGAAGGTGAGAGTGCCATCTTATTTAGTTAGGAAAGAAGAGGAGGATAAAATATCATATTCGTATTCCTCGCCTTTAAATGACGAATTGCATCCAATGCGCCCCAAAGTGGAAGAAAGGATACTTGTGAAGAAAGAGGAGGAGGGATAAAATGGGAAAGTGGGCTATAGCGCATATATTTGCATCACACAACAACACAATCATAACTGTAACAGATATAACTGGAGCTGAAACCCTCGCAAAATGCTCTGGTGGAATGGTTGTTAAAGCCGACAAGGATGAACCATCTCCATACGCTGCTATGATTGCTGCCCAGAGAGTTGCAGAGGAAATAAAGGAAAAGGGCATAGAAGGAATCCATATTAAAGTAAGGGGCATAGGAAGAGGCAGGAGCAAAAGCCCTGGTCCAGGGGCGCAAGCGGCAATAAGGGCGCTAGCAAGGGCAGGATTGAAAATTGGCAGGATAGAGGATGTTACTCCTCTGCCCCATGATGGTTGCAGAGAAAAAGGTGGAAGAAGAGGAAGAAGGGTATGAAGCTGAAATTTCTCGAAATTAAAGACGATTATGCAAAGATACTTTTTGAAGATACGAAACCCTATTTTGTAAATGCTATAAGGAGAACCCTCATTTCAGATATCCCAAAACTTGCTATTGAAACTGTAACCATATATGATAACACTTCTGCCCTTTTTGATGAAATTATAGCACACCGCCTCGGTTTAATTCCTCTGCCGACGCATCTCGATTTGCTGAATTTCAGGAATGAATGTAGTTGTGGCGGAAAAGGATGCCCGAGTTGCACAGTTCATTATACATTGAGCAAGGAAGGAGAATGTGTGGTTTATTCTGGAGATTTAAGACCTGAAGACCCGATGTGGGCAGTCGTTGATAAAAATATACCGATAGTAAAACTCCTTAAAAATCAGCGCCTCATCTTGGAGGCGGAGGCGGAACTTGGCACAGGCAAAGAACATGCTAAGTGGCAGGTTGTTTGTGGCATCGGTTATAAATATTACCCAGTCATCGAGATAGATGAAAATAAGTGTAACCTCTGCGGGGCATGTGTTGAAGCCTGTCCCAGAGATATTTTACAGATAAAAAGGAATAAATTGCAGGTAAAGAACGTTGAAGAATGCATTCTGTGTAAGAGTTGTAGTGAAGCATGCAGAAGAGAAGCAATAAATGTTAAAGGAGATGAAACACGCATAATAATGCAGTACGAAACAGATGGCTCAATGACTGCTAAAGAAGCGTTAAAGCAGGCTCTCAAAATACTCAGCAGAAAATACGAAGAGCTTGAGAAGGCATTGTAGGGGTAATAGAAAAAAACTAATAAATAATACAAACTATTATTGTTTGTGGTCAGCAAGAAAAGAAAAAGAATTTACAATCCAGCAACAGGTAAATATTACGAATTGCGACAAAGAACAACAAAAAAGGGTAGAAAAGGACAAATAAAGGGATTATGGCATCCACCAAAAAAGAAAAAGACGTTGTTGGATATTGTACTTGGAAGATAATATGGAGAACACTCTCTTCCTTGATTCCAATGTTATAGCTAACTGGATTTTAATAAAAGATATTTTTTCAACTACAAAGGAACAGAAAGATGAAATAATGGAAGAGCGATTTGAGAGAATAAGCTATTCATATGCACTTATTGAAGCTCTTATGAAAACAGATGAATATGATGTTAAGACTTGCACCCTTGCAATTGGAGAGGTTTTTCATGTTGTATATAATGAAATTTTATCTCTCAAATTGTATAGATCAGGAATTCCTCTGACAGTTTGGTCAAAATTGAGAAGAAGATATGATTTAGATGAAGAAGAACAGTCTACGGTGAGACATATTGTAAATAAGTATTTAAGGCTATTAAAAAGAAAAGTCAAAGAAGTACCCGATGTAGTAGACGGAAAAATATTTCCAAAGCTCATTCTATCTTATAAATTGCGAACACATGATGCAATATTACTTACAACCGCCATTGCGGAAAAATGCTCATGGTTTGTTACGAATGATATGGAAATTATTGAATTAGGAAAAGGAAGAGGGAATTTGCTACAGGTATTTGGAATAGCTCCAGATTTGCCAGAAAATTTTCTTAAAGTTATCAAATAATCACGATTTTAGCGGAAATCTCCAGTCTATGCCCACGGTTCGGAAACCAATTTTGGGCACAGGCGGCAGGCGGCGTTTATGCTCCGTCCTGCTAACCATTTCATATACTCTCTCCACCTCGCTTTCCTCCACGCCTGCCATCTCGCTTATTCTTTTCTTACTCATCTGCCTTTCGATGCCATAAAGTATTATGTCGAGTTTCTCATATTTTATTCCCAACTCCTCTTCATCTGTCTGTCCTTTCCACAACCCGGCAGTGGGTGGCTTTTTTATTATTTCTTCAGGTATTTCCAGATATCTTGCAAGTTGATAAACCTGTGTTTTATATAAATCGCCGATGGGCATAAAATCGCTTCCTCCGTCACCATACTTTGTGTAGTAGCCTGTAAGCAACTCCGTTTTGTTGGATGTCCCGCAAACTAATGCATTATTTGTGTTGGCAAATTGATATAGGAAAATCATTCTAACTCTCGCCTTTATATTACCAAGAGCAATTTCATTCATCTCGTTACATGCATTTGTTATGGCATGAACCATTGGAGATAGATCTATAGTTCTGTAATTGATGTCGAGCAATTTCGCCATCATTCTGGCATGTTCAAAATCATCGAGAGGAGTGGATATATCTGGCAGAAAGAGGGCATGAACATTTTCATTTCCCAATGCCATTGTGGCAAGTTTTGCCACAACAGAAGAATCTATTCCGCCTGACAGCCCTATAACAACTTTATTTTTTCCGGCTTTTTCCGTATATTCTCTGATAAAATTTACAATTGTCTCTGTAACTTTCTCTTCATCAATTTTAAGCATGCAAAGTTATAAAAGAGATGAATTTATTTCTTGCGATGAAAATCTGCCTTGCGAATATAAATCCTAAGGTGGGAAATAAGAAGAAAAACATAAAGAAAATGGAGAAAATAATAGATGGCGAGGAAGCTGACTTATATGTTTTTGGTGAAATGTCTTTAACGGGCTATATATGCAGGGAAGAAGTTTTCTCCCTTGCTGAGGAAAAGGATGGTGAATCTATAAAGGCTATGCAGGAAATTGCTAAGGAGAAAAAATGCAACATAATATTTGGAATGCCCATCATGGAGAGGCAAGGAATAGTTTATAATTCTGCAGTGCTTGTCCAGCCAGATGGTGTTGGCGTATACAACAAAAACTTCCTTGCAAATTTTGGACCATTTGAAGAAAAATTTTATTTTGCTGAAGGAAAAGATGCGGAGGTTTTTAAAATTAAACACTGCAATATAGGCATGTGCATATGTTATGATATTTTCTTTCCAGAGATTGCAAAATCTCTCGCTCTAAATGGGGCGGATTTAATCGTCTGCATCTCCGCATCTCCTACTATCTCCAAAGATTATTTTGAACGTGTTTTGCCGGCAAGAGCAATAGAGAATACGGCTTTTGTTGCATATTGCAATTTAGTTGGCGAGGAAGAGGGATTAACATTCTGGGGAGGCAGTCAGATTTACTCACCAAAAGGGGATTTGATGGGAAAAGCAGCATATATGAAAGAAGATTACATTATTCAGGAAATAGATTTTCAGCAGTTGAAGGAGGCAAGAATAGCCCGTCCAACATTGAGGGATACCAAGGCAGAGATATTTTTTGATCTCTATAATGCGGCGAGGGGCAAAAAAGTCTTCAATGAATATGTCAAGGCTGGATTAAAGCTTGGAGAAAAAATAAGGGAAAAATTTGTGGATGAAATAGATGTTTATGGAAATGAGGATGTTGCCTTTGGTCTTAAACTCGCGATTAAATGCAATAGAGTTAATGTCATACCGAGTAATGAAATAAAGGCTATTATTAAAGGTGAAGAGGTGCTGTTAACTTAACGAAATTTTTCGATAAAAATATGCACCCCACCCCATCATGCATTTAGAGGTGATTAAAATGCAAAAAGGGGAAAAAGGGAACGGGGTGCAATTATTGAAATATTTGCTGAAAGAAAAATCTATCGTTATTAGAGAAAGAACTCCAGTGGAAATAATTCTCTACAGTGTGTTTCT
>JAGHBD010000084.1 GCA_021161135.1 Thermoplasmata archaeon | reverse complement strand
TCGTTTGCTATAATATATATCTATATACATAAGCATAGACAATGTGTAGAAATGAAAAAAATAGTAAATACTTAAATAGTAAATTTGGTATTATGACTTGTAGGTTATATAGAAGAGGTGTGGTGATGGAAAGAAGAATAGATGCTGATGTAGATATAGCTGAACTGATTGAGTTTCACGAATATTTTGAAGGCCATAATAAAAATATTTTGGATGATGTATCCCTTACTTTACAAAAGTTAGATGAAAGTAAATATGCAAAAAAAATAAGAGACCATAGTAAATTTTTACAACTTTTAAAAGCCATCGAGGACTATAACAAAGGTATTGAGAGAGAAGCAGAGAGAGTAAAGGAAGAGGCTACTAATGTTCTTTTAGATTATAAGTTGCCAGAAGATTATGAAAGATTTTTGTTAGTGATTATCGATTATTATAGGATGTTCAGTGATATTGCCTTTGCTGTTAGAGAAATCTTTTGGGATTTACGGAAGCAATTTAAAATAGGAGGAGCCAGAAAAAAAGGAGACGAAAGAGAAGAAATTTATCATGCTATTATAAAAGATCTTGAGTGGCTGTATAAAAAAATGAAGAAATCCACAGAAAATATGGACCAGAAAAATAGCCAGATAATTGAAAGCATTCGGAAGGATGTTTTTAGTATAAGTAAGGAAAATATCGAAGAGCTGGAAAGAATGTTAAGAATTATCAAAAAATTAGTTTATAGAAGTGAAATATTACACAGATATATATTCAGGTTTGCAAGAAGGGATGAAGAAGAAGATGAATTTTCGCAGGATGTAAAGAGGGCAGTCAGAGACGGTCTAAAAAATATAATTTAATGAATGATAGTAGTATTTTGTGATAGCAATGTTTTTATTGACGCATCACCACAAAGTGACGAAGAAAAAATTTTAGAAAGTCTAAAAATAGACCCATCTTTTGAACATGTTCTTTTAGAAAGCGTGGAGAAAGAGATTGAAACGGTAATTCAAAAGTTTAGGAGAAAAAACAGAAAATTAATACTGGATCTTATACGATTGAATAATTTCAATGATTTTCAGAAAGCATTGAAATTATTGCTTAAAAATAGAGGAATGTCTCCTCTTGAAAGAGTGCGACAAAAATATGGTGATGGAGAGCTATTTGATAGAAGAAGAGAGCTCCTCGAGTTATATTCTAAAGAGATTGATGAAATAGAAAAAAAGTTTTACTTCTTTACAGATGGCATACAAAAACATCCTTTTAACAGAAATGAAATAGAAGAAAAAAGAAGATGGATACATTTGCATTATGGAAAACTGTTTGGTCGAAGGAAAGCGGATGAAAACCATCTGTGCGGTGTCTTAGGTTATAATGCAGATAAAAAAATCTTCATTACAAAGGATAACTTCTTTTTTCATGGAATTAAAAAAGAATTTGTCAGAGAATTGAAAAATTGTGGCATAGAAATTTATAAACCTACCAGATTTTTCAATGAATATTATCTGGTAGGTTATGGTTGAATATTATATAAATTCACTTTCACACCGCAAATTTTATGAATGCCTCGCAACCCCCCTCCACGCTTTTATGCTCATTGCCGATATATACGGAAGGAGGTGATGAAGGTGGCGAGAGGAAAGGTAGTAATAGAAAAGCATGTTTTCATCCGCCCTGTCGATGTCGCCGAATATATCTACGATAAGCTCAACAAACTTGGAGCATTGACAGAAGATGTAAAGAAAATCCTGGAAAAAATAATCATAGATCTAAAGGACGAGAAATTCAAGGAGCTCGACAACCACTTTGGAATCGAGGATCCATAATCTTTTTCCTCTTTATTTCTTTTCAAACAGCGGGCATTCTCTTTTCAAAGTTGAAATGGTTGCATGGACATCCTTGAACCATTTCCATATATCTCCTAATGCGAGATACATAATGGCAGCTATTGCAGGCCCAACAAGGTAATTCAACCAATCATCTGGAGGATCACCGCCTGCTACCGCAATCAAAATATAAATCAATCCACCAAATGAGACAGCTATTCCAAAAATTTTGAATTTGCTTGCTGTAGTTTCATTTTTTATAAACAAGGAAATAAGAGATGACGCTAAACCAACCAAAACTGCAGTATATCCAGCTATGAATAACCACATGCAATTATATCATGTTGCAATAGTTAAGCATTGCGATATTTTTCTTACACCCACCCCAATCCCAACGCAACCAGCAGGAACAGCAGCAATATCGCATCAACCACTGCAAGCAAAAACGCCGCCGTCAGCATTTTCGCTACTCTCGGATAATACTTATAATACCACTCTTCCCAGGTCATTTCCTTTTTCATTTTATCATCTTATCTAAAACCAATTGTAAAACTCTTCATTGCTACTGAATGTCTTATATACATATTGATTAAATACACTTTTGACTCTGATGCTGTCGAAGCCATTTTCGCTGTAATATTCATGCAGAGCTTTCGGCTCTGATTTTGAAGAATCTGATTCCCATGCTCCGCTATCAAATAAATTTTGTGTGGGCCAAGTTGGATCGAGTATGTATAGTTCATCATTTTCTATGTTGAGGAATACGCACACATGATTCATTTTTTCGTTACCTTTTGTAAATTCAACTTCAGCACAATAAGCCCAGCCAACTTTTTCTTCCGCCAGCATCATACTCAACAACAATAACGCATGATCCTCACAGTCACCATATCCAAGTTTTAATGTTTCATTCGGATATTGCCAGCACTCTTTTCCAATGTGCCCTTTTCCTCCAACATAAATATCATGATTATATTTTATATGCTCGTATATCCAATCATTTAACTTTCGAATATTTGCTGTCGACAATTTTCCATTGAATCCACTTCCGAGAATTGCTGCTGTTTTGGTTTTTACTGTTTCATCATCAGGTGTTATAAACGCCCGTTTTTGTTCGCCTGATGGCAACCTCATATTCACCATATTTTTGTATCTGTTATATTGATTTTGAAGACTATCATAAGAAGATTGGAGACTATTGTATGATGATTGGATGTTACTATAATTTAATTGAAGAGCAGCATACTGTTTTTGGAGACTATTGTAAGAAAATTGCAGATTGCTAT
>JAGHBD010000045.1 GCA_021161135.1 Thermoplasmata archaeon | reverse complement strand
TATATAGAGGATGATCCCGAGGCGTTTTTACTGTTGGAAATAATTTTGGAAAGGTATGTAAAGCAAAAATTTAGGCTTATCTGGGCATCTAATGGAAAGGATGCTATTAAAATAATTGAAAGAGAGGAGATACATCTTATATTGATGGACTTCTTTCTTCCAGATATCTGTGGACTCGATTTAATGGATAAAATAAGAGGGAAAGGGATTACAGCCCCTATTGTTATGATAACAGGGAACGGAAATGAAAAAATAGCTGCGGATGCTTTTAAGAAAGGAGTGATCGATTATATTGTAAAAGGTGAAGATAACATTAATGAATTAGGAAATCGATTTTCCTCCTATATCCATTTTGCTTCATGGATTTCCAATGTAAAAGATTTATCAGATGATTTTGATCATCTCTGTAAGAAAAGAGATGCATTATCAATCTTAACAAAAATACTAGAGTGTTCCATAGGAGGAGCAAAGAAAAGCCATATTTTATATAGAGCAAATCTTAATTCGGTAACAATTAAAAAGTATATATGGTATGCAATTAAAAATGGCTATCTCCAATGGAGAAGAAAAGGAAGGGAAGGAATATTTTTTACCACTATGAAAGGTATGGAACTTATATCAAAGGTAAATAAACTCAGAGAAATTTTGATTTGAACTCTTTTTAGCCTTCTATATTTAAAAATTGCGTATCTCCAATTGGTATGTGTCATTCACAAGTTTTTTTCATGCATCCCCAATATGTCATCATCAACGGCTTGGGCGGAATTTAAAAATTGCCTACCCAAGGGGCGAGAAAGAGGTGAAAAATGAATAGAAAAATAAAAAGTATATTGGGAAGTATTTTGGTAATAGCGATGGTAACTGCTATGCTGACGGTAGGAACAAAATCTTTTTTCAGCGATTTAGAAGTAAGCACGGGCAATACATTTACAGCAGGAACAATGGATCTAAAAATAGATTGCAATAGCAAATGGTATGATGCAGCTGGCAACGAGAAAGGCTCCATATATTTTGATGAAAAGGACTTGATTGCCGGAGAAGATAAATTCTTTAACTGGGATGATATAAAGCCTGGAGATCATGGAGAAGCGACAATTAGCATACATGTATATGATAATGATGCATGGGGATGGTTACATTTAATTGATGTGAAAAATGATGAAAATGGATTGATGGAGCCAGAGATAGCAGCGGGGGATAATACAACGGATGAAGGGGAAATGAACAAATATCTACAGTTTATGATATGGAGAGATTGGGGAGAAGATGGAATTCCTGGAACAAATGATGAAGGCGAAGGAGACAACATTTTACAGGACACTGAAGAAATAGTTTTTAAGGGAACCGCAGCCGATTTAGCAGGTTATGAATGCAACTGGTTAGGACCCTATGAATTAAAAGCGTGCGTAACATACTATTTTGGAATTGCGTGGCAACTTCCTTTCGATACAGGGAATATTGTTCAGAGTGACTCTTTTTCATTTGGCATAGAGTTTTATGTAGAGCAGATAGCAAATAATCCAAATCCCCAGCCACCAAGCTAGAGTGAGATAATGGACAAAAGAATAAGGAGTATATTAGGGAGTATTATCGTAATTGCAGTAATCGCAGGAGTAACGGGCATGGGGACAAACTCCCTTTTCAGTGATACAGAAACGAGTAAAGAAAACACATTTGTAGCAGGGATAATAGACCTTAGTGTAAATGGCAATAATCCAGTTGAAGAAGCGATCGTTACTATTGAAGATATGAAGCCATGTAGAATCTTCTATGTGGAGAAGATACTCCATATATACGGTAATCATGCCGACTTATGGATGCATATAAAAAATATAACAAGCAGTCAAGGAGTTCAGACAGAACCAGAAATTGAAGAAGAAAGTTTAATGGGGACAGCGGCCAATGGGAAATGGGATATTGAAAACTATATAACATATGATTTAAAGATTGGTTGGGACAAAAATGGAGATGGAAGAATCGCAGACGATGAATATATAATCATATTTTATCCAGAAGACCATATAAAATTTGGTTGGATAGAATGTGCATGGATCTCTCTTGGTTTTGATGTGCCATCCTCGGTAGATATAATTGTAAACCAAAGCTTTCATATGCAGGCTGATGTCACAAATTGGGCCCAGGGAGATATTTGCGAATTTACAGAGGAGTTTCTGGCTACTCAAGTGAATTCGCCTTCTCCAAATAACATCCTGCTGAGATTAGAAAATAAAGATGAAAACTTCAACATAGTTTATAATGATGGTATATGGGGTCTACTTTCATATAATCCATCTGGCTCTACTTTCGATTATAAGCTTGTGGCTCGCTGTCTGCAATCAAATACCAGCTACAGCCTAATTTATTACGCAGATCCTTATCCAGGTGATCATCCTGGAGCACTTCTTGGTACTTTTACAACTGATGCAACAGGTATGATCCATCCAACAACAGGCTCTGTTGAAATAAACATGGATCTTCCTCATACGAGCGATGCAAACTATCCGGGCGGCGCCAAAATATGGCTTGTTCCATCGAGCGATTATGATGCTATAAATCACAAGATAATAGGATGGTCCCCTACCGAATATCTATTTGAACACAACCTCATAACATATGATGATACAGATGTGTAACAAATCTTTCCCTCTTTTTTTATTTTTGGAGTAGCAATGGTGAAAAAATGTATAGGAATAACATCCTCAACATATTGCTTGTTGTAACAGCCATGCTTTTCATTTTATCTTTTGTTCTTCTTCCCATTATCGATAGTTCCTCACACTGGTATGTTGTAACCTCAGGTTCTATGGAACCGGTTTTGAAAACAGGAGATGTTCTATATATTTCTAAGGTAGATGCTGATAAAATAAAAGCAGGAGAAATAATTACCTTCTATTCAAATGATAGAAAGATTACGATTACTCACAGATGCATAGAAGTTTTGCATCAAGATAATAAAACATTTTTTAGAACAAAAGGGGATGCAAATGAAAATAATGATACTTTCTTGGTTCCACAGAATGCTTTAGTTGGAAGAGTTCCAAATGCCAAAATATTTGGGCATGCTATATATGCAAAAATACCTCGTCTCGGATACCTATCCTATTTTATACACACAAAAATCGGCTTTTTCTTACTCATTCTTCTCCCAGGATATTTATTAATAGGCATGGAGACATACAATATATTCAATATTTTACAAGAGGATAAAAAAGACGAGAAAAAATCGAAATCACTTTAACTCTTCAATAAGCCATTTTGCTGTAAGACGAATTGCTTCCCTGCTACTATACTTTGGTTTCCATCCCATATTTTTGAGTTTGCTTATATCGAGGCGCATAAATTTTACATCTCCTTTCCATCCTCGACCATCTATTCCCCCAGTAAATCGGTATTCTGGCTTCAACCCCATTTCCTCACTCACTATATCTGCTATCTCTTTTACCTCCACCCAATCTTCAGAGCCAATATTGAATATTTCTACCTTTCCCTTCGCTTTTTCCATGCCGAAAAGCATTGCATCGATACAATCATCTACATAGAGATATGATTTCCTTTGTTTTCCATCACCAAGTATTTCCAGTTCTTGAGGATTTTTTCTAAGCTTTTTTATGAAGTCATATATCACGCCATGAGTACTTCGTGGCCCAACGACATTTGCAAATCTGTAAATTATTGCTTCCATATCAAATGTGTGGCAGTATGAGGATATTAAAGCTTCTGCCGCCAGCTTTGCTGCTCCATATAATGAAATTGGAATAAGCGGACCATAATTTTCGGGAGTAGGAATAATGCTTGCCTCACCATATACGGTGGATGAAGAGGTAAAAACAATTTTGTTTATATCTTTCCTCCTCATTTCCTCCAGTAAATTATAGGTGGCGAGTATGCCGTTATCGAGATGGGTTCTTGTGTTTATTGCTCCTATTCTCACATCAGGATTGGCAGCGAGATGAAAAACCACATCACATCCATCGATGGCTTTCGAAATATCTTTCTGCCTCAATAAATCTCCTTCATAGAGCTCTATTCTTTCAAGATTGTGTTCTATAAACTCTCTTTTTCCGGAGGAAAAATTATCTATGCATGAGACCTCATAGCCTTTGGAAAGCAAAGCATCGATAAGATGGCTTCCTATAAAACCTGCACCTCCTGTAACAAGTGCCTTCATAAAATGGTATGCATAAAAGGTATAAAATTATAGCCTTCAAAAAATGCTCCGCAGAAAATTTAGGAAGCCAAGCCACCACAGAATCCAAATGCTCGTTGTTATTATTGAACCAGCTATTACAATGAATACAGTTTTCCTTGCCTTTACTCCAAGCAAACGAGCTATAATTGTTGTGCTTATCCCGCCTGTTCCCTGAAAAGGTATAATCATGAAGAGAAGAAGGCTCACTGTAAGAAGTTTCTTCTTTTTAAACTTCTCAGCTTTCCTTTGCAACCATCTGTATCCTCTATCTAAGAAAGGAATATGGAAAATAATCAGCTCGGCAAACCACCAGTTATAGGCGATAATTGCAGAACTTATTGCGTCCATGATGACAATCGTGCTTCCAACAACCCATGCAGGGAGTGCTGGACCAAGGCTATTTTCAGTGAGCATTAGGGGTATCACAGATTCCTTCCCAGCAGGCGGAAAGAAATAGGCAAGGGTAAGCGCCCCATATTTTGCTGCTGCATCTGGCGGGAGATAATCGAAAATGAAGGCGAAGTAAAAGGCTACAGTAAGGAATGGAGTAATAAAAATAAGGAATTTGTAAAGATAGGCAAGATTGTGTCTTATTTTGTATATCTGTTCATATGCTTCATTTATTATTTTTTGTATTTTCATTTTCCTCCCTTTTCATTTCTTCATAAGCCTTATCTATTATATTCTTCAATGTCTGATAAACTTCTTCGAGAGTTACCTCCTTTCCTGTAACACTAGACAACAAACTCGCCAATCTGCTGGCAGTCCTTGCAAAAATAAGCCAGAAGGCAAAAAGCATTCCATATGCAAATGCAAGCAGGGCTGTAAGGAATAGGAGAAGATAGTTCATTTTGCTCACAGATATATGGGGGGTATAAATAAACATTTCTTAATTTGCAATATTATCCAAGTTCATCTTTAAAGTCGAGCTTTCTATATGGCACAATGCATGGATGGCCGGGGCAGTAATATGCTATCCCTTCTTTCGGCTGTATGATAATGGCGCATGCAGTCCCATAGAAATAAAAGGGCAAATCCCATGGAAAGTTTGGGGTGTTAAGGCTGTGGCGGCATATGTCCCATAAGTCTCTTTTATTTTCCACATATCCTTTTTTGTGGTCAACGGTGAAGATGTTGAGGAAAAAATCAATGTTTATAGAGCCATTGTATTCATTCAGCAATTCATATGCTCTTTTTAGGCGAACGAAAGAGCTTGTATTCATAAATGTGCCATCGTTTTTTGGAGCCCCTGTCAAGTTAGCATCTAAAAGCTGGTGATGATTTGTTTCAGATAGTAGCATAGCCTTCTTCCATGCAAAATATTTATGAGTGTATTCAATCAACAACGTCTCCTTTTCATCAACCCATAGAGTATTCATGTTTGATGTCAGACCAAAAGCAGTGTCAAGCTTTTTCATTCCAGAACGACGTTCAGCATTTTCATATAACTTCCTAACTTCATCCACATTGCTACAACTTTCCATTGCAAGATTATTTAGTTCAAGAGACGTTAAGCCTTCTCCAGTATCATTAACTTCCACCATCGCAGCTGCATATGCCAGACCCTTTTCATTCAAAAAGCTGAAACCAAATATTGAAGGAATCATAGCAAATTTAACATATTTGTATTTGCCCGAGATGTTGCATATAATGAGGGGCGGTGGTGAAAGATAGCGGGAAAAAATAATCTTGTACAAATAATTTACATCAATATTCCATGAGATATATGTCTGGTTATTCTCGCTCGCTTCCGCAGCAACAGCAGCGGATGTGCAGGCATCCTTCTTCATTAAAATGCCGGGAAAAGAAATATCGAGAGCAATAAGATAGAGCAAAGGAATATCCAGTGCATCTGCAAGCCCTTTCAATCTTTTAAGAAAAGAGGGATAGAGCCTCTCAAGTACTTCCATGTGCCTCTCTGCTTCTATTTTCATTTCTTTAAGTTTTGTACTCCATAGGGTGCTGTTAACTTAACGAAATTTTTCGATAAAAATATGCACCCCATCCCATCATGCATTTAGAGGTGATTAAAATGCAAAAAGGGAAAAAAGGGAACGGGGTGCAATTATTGAAATATTTGCTGAAAGAAAAATCTATCGTTAATAGAGAAAGAACTCCAGTGGAAATAATTCTCTACAGTGTGTTTCTCTATCTATGCAGAATGTCTCTAAGAGATGTTGCCATGGCAATTCGCATTTTCGTTAAAAGAAGCAGAACTGCCATATGGAAATGGTTACAAAAATTTGGAAGTATGCTGAAAGAACATATTGCAGACAAAATGCCGGATATTGTCATCATAGATGAAGCATCTCTTCAGATAGGAGACATGAATTTCTGGTTCTGGTTTGTTATAGATCCAAAAACCAGGAAAGTTATTCTCTTTATGAT
>JAGHBD010000141.1 GCA_021161135.1 Thermoplasmata archaeon | reverse complement strand
GCGACGGCATATTTTGTATTTAACGAATATGATGCCATATGGATTGTGTATTCATATGTCATAGGTGGCTTTGCTTTATTTGCCTCTGCCGCCTTTTTCTTTCGTGAGCCCGTTGATAAGCCAACGAGAGAATATTTTTCTTCCTATCTCAAATTTGCCATGCCCATCTCGCTTGTAGCTGTCTCCTTTATAATAATGACTAACTTAGATAAGGTTCTCATCCAGCTTTTCTGGGGATACGAGCAGGGAGCAGATTATTTCTCTGTTGTGAGGGTTACAAGGTATATAAATAACATTACTGTTGCCTTTGGAATGCTTTTGTTGCCAACAATGTCTGCAATGTATGTTGGGAAGAAACTTGATGAAATGAAAGGAATGGCGATGAGGGCTGAAAGATATATAAGCATGATTCTGATGCCCGTCGTTTTTCTCCTCATTTTTCTTGCAAAGCCCACAATATATATTTTGCTGACAAAGAAATTCTATACTGCCATACCAATAATGCAGATTCTGCCTCTCTTTGCCCTTTTCGATGCCCTCGAAAGGCCCTATCAAACAAAATTGCTTGGAATGGATATGCCAAAACTCGCAAGGAATAGAATGCTCATAATGCTTGGAATAAATGTTTCGCTTAATATCCTTCTCATTCCAAGAGATATACGAAGTTTGGGAATAAAACTCGCCGGTTTGGCAGGCGAAGGAGCAGCCATAGCTACAGTTATCGCCTATTTTGCCGGCCTTCTTTATACAAGGATAATAACATACAAAATTAGCGGTATAGGGATAAATGTTAGCGTATTCAAACATTTTTTCGCCGCCATACTGGCGGGAATGGCAGCTAATTACATCAACAAATTTTATACTGTGGTGAGGTGGTATGATTTGGTGGCTATATTTGCTATAGGCTTAGCAATTTATGCTGCCATCCTTACAGCAATAAAAGAGTTCAGAAGAGATGACTTTAACCTCTTCATTGATACAATCAACCCAAAGAAAATGCTGGCATATATGAAGGAGGAAATAGGGAGTAAAAAGTAAGCATGTTTTGTTTTCATAATTGTAATACAAAATGTTTATATAAATGTATTACATTAAACTTGTGGATGTAATTAGTTTCAGAGTGCCTAAAGAAATGAAAGAAGATATGAAAAAAGTTAACATCAACTGGAGTGAAGAAATAAGAAAATTTATTGAAAGAAAGATAAGGAATTACAAAAAGGAACAATCCATTAAGAAAATAGATTCCATGCTGAAAATATTGCCCGAAGCAAATAAAGGAACGGCATCGAAATATGTGAGGGAGGATCGTGATAGTAATTGATGCTTCTTCACTGGCTAAGTATATTTTGCGGGAGGAAAACTGGAAAGAAGTGAGAAAACATCTGGAAAATGAGGATGTATTTTCCTTAAATCTGGCTCTTGTGGAAATATCAAATGCTGTATGGAAACATTACGCTTTACACAAAAAAATTTCTTGGAAGACGGCGAAAACCATATTTGAGGCAATTAAAATTCTAAAGGATGTAGTTTTCTTTGAGCCCATAGAAAGATATCTGGAAGAGGCCATGAAGATTTCCGTTGAGCGAAAAATCCCGATATATGATTCGCTATACATTTCGCAGGCAATAGACTATGGGAAGATAATCACAAGCGATAAATTGCAGGCAAAAATTGCAAACCGGATGGGCATAAAGGTTGAATATGTTGAATAGCAGAACCTATTCGTGCATATTCTCCCATTTTTTCACATTACAAACTTCATTGCTCGAGGCGGAGGCGGAGAAATTATAGTTCTGTTTTCTTTGATGACATGTTCAAATTACAAAAATTTTGTTATGAAAATGATGGTGATAAGCGGCACTATGGGTGAGTAACGACAATACAGGTTGATAAAGGAGTGAGAGACGCTTTAAAAAGAATGGGCAGGAAGGGAGACACATACAATGATATCATCAAAAGATTAATCAGAAAGGTGGGATACATCGAATTCATGGAAAAACAATATGAAATATTAGATAATGAGAAGGAATGGATTTCCATAGATGAGACATAATGAAGAAAATTCTCCTCTCCACTCCTGCAAGAAAAGAATATGAAAAATTGATGAGACAACAAAAACAAGAATAAAAACGCTTTAAAGGAGGTTTCCAGCGGAATAAAAAGGAATGTTAAGAAATTAAAAGGTGTGAAGGGAAGGAAGGATTTATACAGGCTGAGGTCGGAGACTATAGAATAATTTACTATGAAAATGCAAACTGCATTAAAGTTACCCAGATTATTCATAGAAGCAAAGGATATGGGTGGTTGTGAGCATTCATTGTGTTAAAGAGGAGAAATGACTATGAATAGTACAATGATTCCTGAATCTATCTGGGGCAAAATAACCAAAGATGAAATAAAAAAGAATGACAAGATGATAAAAGTCATACCATTATGGAAATGGTTGCTGGAATGATGGCAAAGAACAAAGAGAGAAATTTTTTATCTCACTCTTATCAATGGAATGTTAATCTTGCTAAAATCTCTATCCATGCCTACAACAAGCTTATCTTTTTTAATTATGGCTGTAGCTGCAGCAAATGCATCTGCAAGAGGTCTGGCGTATTTTGCCTTTATTTTGCCCGCCTCTTTCCATATAGAATCGCTGGCTGGAGCTATTTTTATGCCAAATGCCTTTAAATTTCTAACTTTTTCTTCAGCAATGGAAGGATCCTTTCTATAAAGAATATAATAAAATTCAGTTAGGTTAACAATATTTATCAAACCAATTATTTCCTTTCTTGCTATTTTTTCAAGTAAGTTTTCCACCACATCTGCTCCTTCCTCGCCCAGATAAAATATTAGCAAACTTTCTGTATCGAATACCACCATATTATCTCTCCAGCATTTTT
>JAGHBD010000090.1 GCA_021161135.1 Thermoplasmata archaeon | reverse complement strand
TGGTGGCTCTTTAATCTCGCTAAATAACCTTGATTATATCAGGGATGTAGCCACTCTTATAAAAAAAACATCAGAAGATTTCGACATTTATGTGGTAGTGGGCGGTGGGAGGTTGGCGAGGGAATATATCGGGGCGGCTCGCCGCTTCTGCGATGATGAAAGATATCTGGATAAGCTCGGTATCTTGGCAACTCGCCTGAATGCAATGCTCCTTGCATCAATATTTAAAAAAGATGTCCCCGAGACAATAGAGGAGGCGGCAAAAGCGGCGTTGCCTGTAATTATGGGTGGAACAACACCCGGCCATTCTACAGATGCTGTGGCGGCGATGCTTGCAAAGCATGTAGAGGCATCTCGCCTTATAATTGCGACAGATGTGGATGGAATCTATGATAAGGACCCGAAAAAGTTTGAGGATGCAAAAAAATTTGATGAGATAAGCATTGAGGAGCTTCGAAAAATGGCGGGAGAAGGATGGAAGAAAGCAGGAGAAAGCTCTGTTGTCGATGCTGTTGCATGTAAAATAATTGAGGAAGTAAGGATAGAAACGATGGTTGTCAATGGAAAAAATCTGGAACAATTGGAAAATGCTATATACGGAAGGCCGTTTAATGGAACTGTAGTGGTAGTAAAATGATACCGCAACACAGCCACTGTCAGATATGTGGAAAGGCAATAAAGTATGGAGAAGTGGTATGTAGCGAGAAATGCAGAAAGGAGTATGAGCAGTTTATAAAGAAGCGCAAGATGTATATTTATATAATGTATGCTGCCCTTCTCTTTTTAATAATAATGGTGGTCATGAGTATTATATAGCTCTCGTATTATATAGCTCTCCATACAATTCCTCTTTTCCTCGCCTCTTCCATAAATTTTTCTCCATCCACAGCCAGCTCCGGAGGATATGCCCCCGCCCGTGTTTCTCCATCTGCAACCATCCTCGCAATTATTGCTGTTGAAAAGCCAGTGGTGCGCTGCATTGCCGAGAAGACGCCATCATGGTAATCAATGAGCTCGAATGCTGCATCTTTTCCATAAATTCTTGCAAGGACAACATCTTTTTCATCTTTTGGTAAAGCCTTTTCAAGTATCCTCTCTGTGAATTCTCTCGCTTCTTCATCAAAAAAGCCAAGTTGTTTGAGGAGCATAATTTTTTCAGCATGTCCCTTGTAGCGTATTGTTTTGTAATCCAACTCCTTCACTCCTTCTAAGGTTTTGGGGAGAGTTGAGGTTCCGCCGTGTGTGTAAAATGCTTCCAGCGGAGGAAAATTTTCGAATTTTATTTCTTCAATACCAGTAAGAGAAGCAACCTTGCACACCTTTCCATTCCTTACGATTATTGCATCCTCCAAATATTCATTTATCAATCCATGAATGGAAAAGAAGAGGGCATAGAAAAGCGGGCCGCAAGGATGCTGCGGCAAGCCTCCCACTCTAATATGAATATTTCTCTCGCCCTCACGCCACAAATGATATGCCACAATATTTGTCATTCCCGGTGCAAGTCCACAATCTGGAATTATTGTCACGCCTTTCTTCCTTGCTTCTTCATGCAATTGAAGCTCTTTTTCAACAATATAACTGTTACCTCCTAAATCAATGAAATTTGTCTTTGCCTTTATAGCGAGTTTTGCAAGGTGTAGGTTAAAATCATAGGGCAATGCACTTATTACAACATCCTCTCCCTTCATTTCCCTCAAAACATCTTCATCATTTCTTGCATCAAGAAAGAAAAAATTCGGAAAATGTGCCGCCTTTATATCGCATATTCTTGCCTCTACTCCACTTTTCATCAAATCATGTGCAATGGCGATACCCATTTTCCCTGCTCCCAGAACAAGAGCCATGAATTATATTGTTGCCCACTATAAAAATTATTTATTCCCTACAAAATGTTCATAGCCTCTATTTTCAATCTCATATTCTTTTCCGTCTTTAACCAAAACCACCTTCCTTTCTTCAATAACCTCTCCTATTCTTTTTGCATCTATCCTCCTTTCAATATCCTTAATATTTTGCGATGCAGTGAATAAAAGCTCATAATCTCCTCCGTAATACAATGCAAGTTCGAGCCAGTTTTTATGTTTTCTAGCCGTGTAATCCACTGGAAGAGCATCTTCATATATCCTGAAACCAACCTTATTTATGAATGCGAGTTGATGAAGCGAGGAGGCAAGACCATCTGATAAATCCATGCAACTCGTTATTGCTCCAGACAGCGAAAGAATTCGCCCTTCCTTTATCCTTGGCTCAATCATCAGGAGTTTTTCTGTATCCTCATCAAGCAACGCCGCCCCTCCTTTTCCTATACTGCCAGTGACATAGACAGCATCTCCTGCCCTTGCTCCTAAACGCCTCATTTCTCTCCCAGCTTTAACTTTTCCGAGAGCTGTTACTGCAATAATTATGTCATCCGCCTCTTTTGTATCGCCTCCCACAATTCTTCCCCCGTATTTTTTCGTGCATTCCTCCATTCCCCTCATCAATTCTCTGTAATTTTTTTCTTCGAGATCTGCAGGCATGGATATGGCGACGAGATAGGCAAATGGTTCAGCTCCTTTGGCGGCGAGATCACTCATATTTACAGCCATTGCATACCATCCCATCTGGAAAAAAGTTGCAGAATGGGGAAAGTGAGTTTTTCTCCCAACCATATCAGTTGTCGCAACAATATATTCTCCATCCCATTCTATGAAGGCTGCATCATCGAAAGGAATGCCAAATTTTTCTGTAATAAAATATGTGAGCTTTCTTTCCCCTATTTCATTTAATCGCATGATTTAAATCCGAAAGGTTTAATATTAATCTTTTCTTCTTTCTCGATGGAATGGCAGGCTTACCCCGATGAAAATAGCGTGGATGAAATTAAAAAGATAGTCGAAAAATATTTTACTGTTTATGAAACAAGGGCTGATGAATATATTGCTT
>JAGHBD010000142.1 GCA_021161135.1 Thermoplasmata archaeon | reverse complement strand
GGAGTCATCAAAGTTTGTCCAATAATTCTCCTGTTTTTTATTCCAGAGGAATAAAGATAGACAATGAGTATGAACGTTTTGTTTTAGCATTGCAGGAGGTGCTGCAATGCTAAAGTTAACAGCACCGCGATAGAAAAAAATTAAATATGTATGTCAAATGTATATATAATTATGAGATTCCTGCTTATTGATGATGAACCAGATGACAGAGAGCTTGCTAAAAAATATCTTAAGGATGAATTTCCCGATGCAGAGTTTATTGAAATTTTTTCCCAAAAACAGTTTTATGAAGCGATTGAGCAGGATTTTGACGCTGCCATAACAGATTACCGCCTTCACTGGACAAACGGAATAAAAGTTCTTATGGAAATTAGAAAAAGAAAACCTTTCGTCCCTGTAATAATGCTCACGGGCACAGGCACAGAAGAAGTGGCGGTAGAGGCAATGAAAAGGGGCTTGGATGACTATGTACTCAAAACGCCAGCGCGATTCGTTCGCCTGCCGGCGGCGGTAAAGGCGGCGATACAAAGGGAGGAGATGCTGAAAAGAGAAAAGATGCTTTCTACCATCGTTGAAAATGCTAGGGAGGCGGTGATAAGTGTTGACAGCGGAGGATATATAATATATGCCAATAAGGTTACGGAAGAAATTTTTGGATGGAAAAGAGAGGAGCTTATTGGAAGTCATATAAGCATAATGGCCGTGGATAAAGAAAAGCAGAGAGAGGAATTTGAAAGAGCCATTAGAGAGGATGGGATACGAATTGAAACAGTAAGGCGAGACAAGCACGGAAATGAAATACCTGTTTTAATGACCGTCATTCCATTTAAAGATGAAAAAGGAAATTTGCTTTTCTCCTCTGCCATAATAGTTGATATAAGGGATCTGAAGGAAAATGAAAGGAAAATTAAACATTTGAACCAACTTTTGAGAGCAATAAGAAATATAAACCAGCTAATAACGAGGGAGAGAGATAAGGATAAATTGCTGGAAAAAGCCTGCAGAATTCTTACTAAAGTAAGAGGTTACGAGGCTGTTTGCATATGTACAGAGGATCAAATGTATATTTCTGGGGAAAAGAGAATATGCAATGAAATGATAGAATTTGTTAAGAGCAAAGGTATAGAAGGACAACTGGAAGAAGAAGTAGAAAAAATTTTTGAGTTTGATAGAAAACACCTTTTTGCTATACTTCTCTCAAAAAACGATCTTAGCATTTTCTTATATGTGCTCTATTCAAGAAAATTTGATAGGGAAGAGATAGAACTGCTTAAGGAAGTTGGCACAGATATAGTTTTCGCTCTTTGCTCCATAGAAGTTGGGGAAGCATTGAAAGAAGAAGAGCAACTAACAAAGGCTATATTATCTGCATCTCCTGTCGGAATAGGTTACACCGTTAATCGCATTCTCGGATGGGCAAATGATGCAATGTATAAAATGACAGGCTATACACCTGAGGAAACTCTTGGCAAAAGTGCCAGAATTTTGTATGAGGATGATGAAGAATATGAAAGAGTCGGAAAAGAAATGGAAAAAGCTTTTAAGGAAGGTAGAGTGGCGGAAATCTTGACAAAATGGAAAAGAAAAGATGGAAGCACATTTGATTGCTTTATCAGAGCATCTCCTGTAAATCCAAAAAATTTGAAGGAAGGAGTGGTAGTAGTTGCAATGGATGTGACTGAGAAGCGAAGACTTGAAAAAGAATTGATGGAAAGTGAGGAAAAGTATCGCATGCTTATAGAGACAAGCCCAGATGCAATCATTCTTCATAAAAATGGAGAAATTTTATATGTAAATCCAGCTGCTGTAAAATTTTTCGGGGCAAAAAGCGATAAAGAATTGATTGGTAAATCTCTGTTAGATTTTGCACATCCTGACCTTAAGAAAAAATCGCCAGAGATGCTTCAGGAATTTAAGGAAAAAGGTCGCATATATATTCCAGATGGAAAATTTGTTAGATTAGATGGAGAGATTGTGTATGGTGAGATAATTGGGACAGTAACAGTGTATAAAGGGGAACCAGCTCTTCAGGTTGTTATAAGAGATGTTACACAGCGAAAGAAAATGGAGGAAGCTTTGAAGGAAAGTGAGGAAAAGTATCGCGTACTTGCTGACAATGCCCCCGCTGGCGTATTTATACTTTATGGCGAGGAGATTATTTATATCAATAAGATGGCGGAGGAAATGCTTAGAAGGGAGAAAGATGCAAGAGAATTATATAAAAAATGGAGGAAAGAAGGTAAAATCAATATAAATGATTTCTTGCTTTTATGGAGAGAAGAGAAAGGAAGGCAAATCATGAACATATTGGAACAGGGACTAAAAGGAAAGAAAGCAACCGTCAAACTCGAAACAGCTAGCGGAAGGTATCTGCTCTTTACTATTACAACCATAAAATATAAAGGAAAGGATGCTCTGCTGGGAATAGTTCAGGATATTACAGAAATAAGGGAAGCAGAGAGAAAAATAATAGAAAGTGAAAAAAGGTTCAGGAGTTTGGTTGCTAATGCCCATGATGCAATTTATATAATCACACCTAAAGGCTTTGAATATGTGAATCCTGCTTTTGAAGAATTAACAGGATATAGCAGAGAAGAACTGCTCAGCAAAGATTTTGATTTCACTAAATTAATATATCCAGAAGATTTGGGCATGATACTCGAAAGGGAAAAAGCGAGAAAAAGGGGGGAGAGAATACCGAGCAGATATGAATTCAGGGTAGTGAGAAAGGACGGAAGTGTAAGGGTTGTAGAGGCTGCAACCGTTGATATAGGAGAAGGTAAAGAAGTGAGAGTGCTCGGCATATTAAGAGATATTACTGAGAGAAGGAGGGCGGAGGAAGAGATAAGAAAATTATCTCATTTACATAAGGCAATAGGAATGAGCATAAATCAAAGCGAGAATATAAAAGAGCTGTGCGAGAGCTTGCTAAGAGAAATAAAAGAAATACTGGATATTGAATATGCAAATATTTTCATATATGATAAGAAAAGACAAAAGCTTGTGCCTTCTGCATATGTGGGTTATCCAGAAGAGCTTGCAAAAGTTCTTATTAAGGAATATGATATTGGAATGAAACAGCCTTGGATAGCTGTTAAGGTTTTCACCGATAGAAAGGAGAAATACATTAGGAATGTGCAACAATATAAGCCGTTATCCTTCAATCAAGAATTATATAAAAAATATGGCATAAAAGAACTTTTCAGCATTCCACTTGTCATCAAAGGAAAAATAAGAGGTGTGTTACAGGTGGCTGCAACCGCCAAAAATCCATTGCTGCCAGAAAAACGCCGCCTGCTGAAGAGCATTGCTGAAGAAATAGCAGCGGGAATTGCAAAAATTGAGGCGGAGGAGCGAATGAAGGAGGCGCTGGAGAAAGAGAGAGAATTCAAGTTGAAGACGGCGCATTATTTCTTTAATCCTATCTGTATTGCCAAAGGATTCCTTGAGTTGGCTCTGGAGGAGGAAGATGGAAAAGATAAAATATTAAAAGCGATTGAGGCTATAAAAAGAGTGGAAAATGTTGTTAAAAATATAACTAAAAGAGGTGAGATTCGTGAATAAAAAAATACTTATAGTTGATGATGAGCCAGATATGCATGATTTGCTTAAAACATATTTGGGTAAAATAGAGGGGGTAGAGATTGTAAGCGCTTTGAGCGGTGAGGAGGGAGTGGAGAAATATAAAGAACTATATGAAAAAGGAGAAGAACCGGCTTTAGTTGTAATGGATTTAAATCTTTCTGGCAGGGATGAAATAGACATCATAGATCTGCATAAGGAAGGGCTGGATGAGAAGCTTGATGGGGTAAGGGCTACGGAGCAGATTTTGAAGATAAATCCAAATGCCAATATATGGGGATATACGGCATGGTTTGATACAGATTGGGCAGAAAAATTAAAAAACAAGGGGGCTAAAAAAATATTTGGGAGGACAACACCATTTAAGGAATTTGCAAAGATGGTGGAAAAGTTTCTAATGGAGATAGACTGAGCTACCTTTTATAGCCGATATCTCTCAGAAAGCTGTGTCTTTTCTTTTTGTCTTCCTCTCCTTCAATACCCTTGCTTTTATATCCATCAACAACCCCAATTATTGCCCTTCCAACATCCTCTCCATTTTTCGTTTCATATATCAGAACTTTTGTTGGATTTGCTGTAGCACAGAATATTCTACATACTTCTGGCACATTTTTTACCGCATTCAATACATTTATTGGATAGCAATTTTTCATAAATATTATGAACGAATGCCCTGCAGCAATTCTCTCGGCATTTTTTATCGCAAGATTTATCATTTCTTCATCATTTCCATCATACCTTATAAGGCATGGTCCAGATGCCTCGCAAAATGCTATACCAAATTTGGCGTTGGGCACATTTGCCATAACCTCGTATAAATCCTCCACGCTTTTTATAAAATGACTCTGCCCGAGTATGAAATTCACATCCTCTGGTTTCTCAATTTCTATCTCCTGAATCATGGAGTTAAATAGGGCATAAAATTTAATAATTGCGTTTCATGGCATGGATTGCATCTCTTATTATTTCTTCATGATCAAAGGCTAATGGAGGAAGATTATCCAGAGGGAAAAAGCGGGCATCTGCAGCATCATCTCCCGCTTTAGCTTCTCCTTCTGCATCCAAAAGAAAAACAATCGATATCACATGTCCTCTCGGATCTCTATCTGGCTTTGAATAAACACCAAGCAATTTTTTTATCCTTGCCTTCAATCCTACTTCCTCCTCAAATTCTCTCAGCACTGCTTCCTCAACTGTTTCGCCATATTCCACAAATCCACCTGGCAACGCCCATTTTCCTTTAAAAGGCTCATTTTTCCTTCTTATGAGTAAAATTTTATCCCCTTTAATGAGGACGCCATCAACAGCTATACTTGGCTTCATAATATCATTGCCCATATATTTACCTCCCTGCTATTCTCCTCGCCAGCAATATTGTAGGCTATAACTTTTATTGTATGTTTTCCAAACAGCATGCTATCAATCTTCCATGATATTTCATTGCCTTCCTTGGCCAACACCCTCTCATCGTCTATGTATAGCTCCATATATTCAGCATCTCCTTTTGCTTCCACATCAACTTTTCCTATAACAACTGCAGAACGAATAGGCAGAGAAGCAACCTCTTTGTTGAAAAGGTAAATTTTTCCTTTCTGAGGTTTTGTTATATTTATGGATGGAGGGGCAACACCGAATACGCAATATGCATCAGCGATTTCCGGAGGATTTTCCGTATAATTTCCCTTTTTAAGAATACTGTAGAATTCATAATACCCTTCCTCATCTGGCATAAATTCCCATTCGTAAGGAGGAGCGTTTTTGCTTCCATAAAGCTGCCATTTCCCTCCAAATAAAACTTTCTTTCTGTAATATAACTCGATAGTACAATTTTCTTCGGTAGCATTTACCCATATTTTAATCGGATCATTCGAAGCCTCTTTACTTGCATGGGCTTTTGAAGTGAGCGGCGGAGGCGGAAGCATTATGGATGGATCCCCCATTATATTGTATTCTGTAAGAGTGAGGACATCATGTGTTCCCATAAAAGGTATGTTCATAAGGTAAGCGATTTTGGATATGGAAAACATTTCCCCCACGCTTATGCTACCATCATAATATGCTTTGAAAAATGCTTTGTCAAGGTATCCACTTAGGGAGGATGCAATGGATTTGCCTGTATAAACATATGCCACCCTGCTGCTCCCTGCATATGCGATTGCTCCGCCATTTTCGTAAAGTAGAAATTCTTCACCAAGGCAGTCTGTTGTATCGAATTCATTGGTTGAGCAGGACATGGCAAATACAACTGGGAAATAGCTATTATGGAGTAAATTTAAATCATATACACTCCACCATCCACTATCCCAGCCCATTCCTCCCGGATAGCCATGGGAGGCAAAATTAACGAACATCACGCCTTCATTAATATAAGAAGCAATTTCCTCCGCTGTGGCATCTCCATCCTTTTCATATTCATCTGTTTCATAGAGGCGAACAGCTTCAATGTTATTAATTTCCTCTCTTATTTTTTCTTTCAGATACTCTCCTTCCCTTATGTCCGTCTCCCAAAAAAGTTCGACGCCTACAAGCAATGCTTTCATTGGAGGTGTTTTATAATCAATTATTTTATCAACCAGAATTTGCAAATCATGCTCATCGCTAGCTGGAAGGCGGCCAATATATATGTCAGGGAATAAATCTGGATAATCATCTCTTCTTTCTCCATACACTCCATCGCCATCATCATCCCATGAGGAGAAAATATTGCCTACAGAATATATATCGGCGTAGTATAAATCGCAAGGCACATATGGTAAGTCCTCTATTGAAGTATATACATACCTTACTGGCATTTTGTCTGCGTCCCCAACAAGCATCACATATTCTATGCCCCACTCCTCGATAGCATTTTTAATGAAGTATTTTATCTTCTCAGCATCATCTCTTCCCTGCGTGGCAAAATATTTCCCGCCATATATTTCATCCAAGCCCACAATTATCGTTTTTATTCCCCTCGCCTCTTTATGTTCTTTTAATGCCTGCAATTCATCTTTCCATTCAGGCGGACAGATTATAAGCAAATCATATTCGCCATTACTCATCATTTCCCTGCCCAATTTAT
>JAGHBD010000165.1 GCA_021161135.1 Thermoplasmata archaeon | reverse complement strand
TATTCATGGCAATAACAATTCTTCTTCTTACTTCTTTTATTCCAGTTGGAAATTCAATAGCAACAAAAGAAAATGAAACTAAAACAATGGAAGTTCCAGTTAAAATATACACATTGCAGGGAATAAAAGAAATAAGAAAAGAGCTGCCAGTAAATGAGGCAATGAAACTAATGCATTTGTTTAATGAAATGTTTAATGAAACAAGAAATGCGATAAAATTGTCGGTAAATCCAGAAGCGTCCTTCATAGAAAGAGCAAAAGCAAATGCACTCATAGATTCATTTCTTTATGAAATGAGAAGAAATGGCCTATTGGGTGATTTATCTATAAAAGAGGCAAGAGAGTTAATCACTGGAAAATATTTCCAAAAGGAAAAGAATAGCATGGAAGCCAGAAAAATTATGTTTATTTCGAAATTATTGAATCAAAATGGTTGGCAGGTAAATGCATTGTGTTATTTGAATGCAGGAGGTAACATAATAAATGTCCATCCTTGGAATTTTATTCCTATTTTACTCATAAATTTAATTTCGAATGTGGCATTTTCACTCGTGGAAAAACACGAGTTCATAGCTACTTTTCTGCTGCTCACGGCCGTTATATCGAGTTTTGGTATATCTTTGATGGAGAGCATACCTCATTTAACAACTGTTGGATTTTGGCTGATTGCGCAAGGAGGTATGCCTTATTCACCTCCTCCGGGCTGGTGCGGATGGTTACATACTTATGGGCTATTTGGAAAGAAAGGTATGGATCTAAAAAACCAAAGGAGAACAGATAATTGTAATTACTCTTGGATACACTGGTATCGTGCTGCCATTGCTATTCATAAGAATTGCTTATGGTTTTTCATTGTTCACAGCCTTCAAGAAAATGTGAAATATTATTTCATTCTTCATGCCATGCAAATGCTCTTTTCACCGCCTTTCTCCATTTTTCATACATATACTGCCTTCTCTTCTCCTCCATTTTAGGCTCAAAAATTTTTTCTACCTCTCTTTTTTCAATTAATTCTTCCCTGCTTTCCCAGTAACCGGATGCCAATCCAGCCATAAATGCGGCACCCAGAGCGCTGACTTCCGAAACTCTTTGCCTCTCCACTCTCACATTTAGCATATCAGCCATAAACTGTAGGAGGAAATTGTTGCGAGCTGCACCGCCGTTAGCTCGCACAATTTTTATTTTTATGCCTGCATCTTTCTCCATCGCTGCCATTATATCCTTGCATCTATAAACGATTCCTTCAAGCACAGCCCTAACAATATGCTCTTTTCTTGTTTTTCTACTCAGCCCAATGACAATGCCCCGGGCATGTGCATCCCAGTATGGTGTTGTTAAACCCGAGAATGCTGGAACAAAATATACGCCCTCGCTACTCTCCACGCTACTTGCCATCTCCTCACTTTCCTCAACGGAACCAATGATGCCAAGATTTTCCACAAGCCACTGAATGGCAGCTCCAGTTGTGTTAGCCATTCCTTCCAGCATGTAGCTTGTTTTTCCATTGATACGCCACGCTATAAAAGGCAGAAGTTTATGGCGAGATGCCCTCGCCTTTCCTCCAACATTCATGTCGATGAAACTTCCTGTGCCATGAGTGCATTTTACCTCTCCTGGCTTAAAGCAACCCTCGCCAAACAGTGCCGCCTGCTGGTCAGCTACAACACTTTTTATTTCTATTTCCTCTCCCAATACTTTTGTGGTGCCAAACTCGCCCGCTGTTTCCCTCACCTCCGGTAAAATTCCCTCTGGAATATCAAAAAGATTGAGAAACATTTTGTTCCATTTAAGAGAGAAAGGATCATAGAGGGCGGTGGCGGAGGCATTTGAATAGTCTGTAGCATGGACTCTCCCGCCAGTAAGTTTCCATACAAGCCACGTATCCACAGTGCCAAAGAGTAACTCGCCCTTTCTTGCCTTTTCTCTTGCCCCTCCAACATTATCGAGCAACCATTTTAGATGTGCAAGGGAAGATGCTGGATTAAATGAAAGATTGGCTGCAGTAACGAGTTTTGCTCCAGCAACACTTCTATGCAATGGCTTTATGGCTTGAGCAATTTTTCCTATGCCTCTCACCATTCTTATTTTCATATGCCTGTCCATTTTGCTGCATATGTTTGCTGCTCTTGTATCCTGCCATGTTATGGCATTATGCAGTGGCTTGCCATCTATATCCCATATAACACTTGTTGAACGTTGCGTTGTTATACCTATCGCCTCTATATCTCCTGCTTTTAATTTAGCATTTGCAAGCGATTTTTTCATTACATCCACACATTTCCTCCATATCTCCTCTGCATCCTGCTCGCAGTAGCCAGGAAAAGGAAAAATCTGAGTGAGGGGAGCATATGCCTTGCTCACAATATTACATTCCTTATCAAATATAATTGCCCTTATGCCTGTGGTTCCACAATCGAGAGCCATCACATATTTCATTTTTCCTCCATATCTCTTGTAGCAATAATATTTACCCCAGTATTAGCAATATTTTTGAAAACTATATCTCCGCATTTAACAGGTGCTTTAACTCTCACGCCAGCCAGTTCCTTCATTGCATGCTCGAGTAAATCTTTCGGAATCTCCCTATCGCTTTTAACAGGCAACATTTCATGTTTTCCTTTTCCTCCTTCAATAAAAACCGTCGTAGTTAAAATGCGGGTTGGGTTGCGAAGCTCATTAATTGCATACTCCTTTCCTCTCTTGCATTTATTTCCTTCAACATATATTTCTTCTCCTTTTTTCCTGATAATGAGTTTGCAGCCAACAGGGCACTGAATGCATATCATTTCCTTCATACCTCTTCCACCTCAACCATTACTTCTTTTCTTATCTCCCATATCTTCTTCGCCTCCGCCAAAATCTTCACCATTTCAGGAGGGCGAACAATTCTTTCCTTCCTTTCAGCAATTACTTCCTCCCCTGCCTTTACAACGACTCTCGCATTTTCCATTTCCTTTTTCACTCTAAATGAAAATCTTATTGTTTCGATATCTTTTCCCCGTAGCATTTGAGGAACGACATATCTCACGTTTTTTCCCGCCTTTACCTTCAACAACCCTTTTCTCTCCTCCATACCATTGACATATTTCGCTGCCATCTTTCCTGCTAACTCAGCTTCAATGGTAACATCATCAACCAGATCATGAACATGCACGGCATTTCCACATGCAAAAATGCCATCTACGCTCGTTTCCATTCCCTCATCAACAATGGCTCCGCCAGTAATTGCATCCATTTCAACCCCTGCTTTTTTCGCAATTTCATTTTCTGGAATTAGACCCACGGCAAGAACAACGCAATCGCATTCAACATATCTCTCCGTGCCCTTTATCGGCTTTAAATTTTCATCCACTTTGGCCACAACAACTCCCTCAACCCTCTTTTTTCCCTTAATATCAATAATCGTGTGCCTCAAATGTAAAGGTATATCAAAATCATGCAGGCATTGAACCACATTTCTCATAAGCCCTCCCGGCTTGGGCATTATTTCATATACTCCCTCCACCTCCGCTCCCTCAAGCGTAAAACGGCGAGCCATTATAAGCCCTACATCACCTGAGCCAAGAATAACAACCTTCCTTCCAGGCATCACGCCATCGATATTTATAAGGCGCTGAGCACAGCCAGCAGTGTATATTCCAGCAGGGCGGGTGCCCGGAATGAGAATCTGTTGCCTCGTTCTTTCCCTGCATCCTGTTGCAAGAATTATTGCCTTAGCTTCTATCTCCACAATCCCATTTCGTCCGCTTGCGATAATTTTTTTATTTTCAATCTCAAGCACCGTTGTTTCCAGCATTATATCTACGCCTGCCGCCCTCACCTTTTCGATGAAACGTGTTGCATATTCTGGCCCTGTAAGCATCTCTCCAAAAATGAAATTTCCAAATCCAGGATGGATACACTGCTGCAGAATGCCCCCAAGCTCCTCATTTCTTTCTATTATTACAACGCTCGCCTCTTTGCTTGCCTCCGCAGCTGCAGCAAGGCCGGCAGGTCCGCCACCTATTACAGCGACATCAACTCTCATTTTTTTCCTCCAGCAGGCATTTAGCCTTGCCAATGAAGAGCTCAGAGCCATCTCCTCCTTTTTTCACCTTTTCCAGAGGTATGTTCAATTCTCTTGCCAGGATTTTTGCAACATATGGAAGGCAGAAGCTTCCCTGGCATCTTCCCATTCCCGCCCTTGTGCGCCTTTTTATTGCGTCGATGCTGCAAGCTGGAATTTTTGAATGTATTGCATCCACGATTTCCCCTTCCGTAACTTCCTCGCATCTACATACAATTCGCCCATATCTGCCATCTCTTTCAACAAGTTTTTTCCTCTCCGCCATATCCATTTCACGAGGTATTGGCGGCGCTTTTCGAATAGGATTAAAATCTTTTTTCAACTCCATTTTAAGACCCTCTTGCTGGAGTATTGATGCAACCATTTTTGCTATTGCTGGAGATGCCGCCAAACCCGGCGACTGAATGCCTGCAACATGTATGAAGCCCTTAACCTTCTTTGCAGCCCTTATTATAAAATCTTCTGTGAAACTAGCAGCCCTTATACCAGAAAAATATGCTATAACTGCTTTTTTGGGAAACTTGGGCATGAGTGGCTCATATGTCTTAAAAATTCTCTCTATTTCCTCTGCTGTAACACTCGTATCCTCCTTATCTTCTATCTCATCTATTGTTGGCCCCCACTGAACATTTCCATCAACTGTAAGCATAATCCCCCCGCCTTTGTAATGCTCAATTCTTGGGAGGCGAAGAAGGGTCATTGAGTGGTTAAGAAACTTCCTCGTTTCTTTATCGAATATGAGCGTTGCACCTTTTTTCGGATGAATGGTATATTCCCTCGCTCCAGCAAGAGAAGCAATCTCATCTGCATACAAGCCAGCGGCGTTGATAACAAATTTTGTTTCTATTGCTCCTTTTGTTGTGATTACCTTGCCTACATTTCCATTTTCAACAGTAATATCGACGACCTCTGTGTTAAGCATTATTTTTACACCATTTTCCATGGCATTTTCCGCAAGTGCTATGGTGTAACGGAAAGGGCATGTCATCGCATAACTTGGAGAAAAAACCGCAGCTATCGCCTTTTCCGTTACATATGGCTCTCTCTTTAGCAACTCCTTTTTACTAACTTTGTACATTTCAATACCAAGCTTTTTCGCTCTCCTTAAAATTATGAATGGAATTATATAACTGGCGAGAAATTTTTTTAAAATGCGAGGCAAACGATATGCAATAGAATCCTCGCTTATGACAATCCACATCCCGCATTCTTCATAAGGCACATCGAGCTCTTCAGCAATTTTCCTAAACATTTTGTGGCCCTCTACGCACAGCTTTTGTTTCAGCGTTCCCATTTTTTCGCCTATGCCCGTATGAACAAGTGCATTGTTTGCTTTCGTTGCCCCTCCCCCGCCCACATCATCGCTTTTTTCAACGAGAATGACGTTGAGTTTGTATTTTGATAACTCCCTCGCTATGGCACAGCCAACAACTCCCCCACCAATTATGACAACATCTGCTTTTCCTATTACTCGCTCCTCCCCTCTTTTCTTTCTTTTCTTCTCTTTTCCAGGATATTCTAAATCATTTACCACACCTTTTACTCCTTTAATTCTTCCTGTCTCTTTTCCAATTTCCACATACTTTCGCCAGGAGGTAACAGTGCCTTTTATAAAAACGATGCCATCCTCCACTGTTACATTTGCTTTCGCCCTATATTTTCTCAATATTTTCTCCACCTTCTTCTTTATCCTTACATCTCTCATTTTAATCCCATAGCCACTATTTCAGCAATATCATAGGCATTTAATGCAATTTTGCATGAGGGGCAGGCAGTTACTATATCCGTTGCCACACTTTTCAATTCCTCCTTCCGCTGCTCCGCTATTTTTTTAGATATCTCCTCATCTATTCTTGCAAGTTGCCCTCCTCTTCCGCAGCATCTTGTCTCTTCTCTTGAAAAATATGGCTCCTTGAGATTAACTGCATATCGGAGGAGATAGCGAGGTTCCTCCATTATTTTTAATCTTCTTGCCAGTTTGCAAGGGTCATGATATACAGCATCCATTGCCAAATTTTCTACATTTATCTTTCCCTCCTCCACCATTCTGGCAAGATACTCTGTGGAATGCATTATGACAGCATTAATTTTGAAACCCATATCTGGATAAATTTGCTTAAAAACATAGGTGCATGTTGGACAGCTGCACACAATCATGCTATATTTTTTGAATACATCTGCATTATGTTTTGCAAATTGCTTAAACTCTTTTATAAAACCGAGGTTGTAAAGCGGATAACCGCAGCACCATTCCTCGCCAAGCACAGCATATTCTTCTCCTATGCTGTCAAAAATTTTCATCATGGCTTTTGCTATACCCATAGCTTCATCCTGAACAGTGCATCCGGCAAAGTAAAGTATTTTTCCCTCCCTTTCCTTGAGCCTTCTTTCCCCCATCGTTTTCCTTTCTATCAAACCACTGGCTATTTCCATTATGTCATCTGGCACTGCTTTTTCTTCAACAACATCCTGCCTCACACCCCGCAATAAGTCAGCGAGGGAATAATCGAAAAAACACCACTCCTTACAGGCATCGCAGCTGCAACATTCATAAATAGCCTTAACAATGCTTTCATCATATTCTCCTTTTTCAAAAATGTAGGCTAGGTGTGCCTTTCCAGCTGGAGATAAACTTTCGTTTTTACTTGCGTTGAATGTTGGGCAATCAAACTTACACATATTTGGGCACAGAGAGCATTTTATTATGGCATCTATATCTCCTTTTTTTCCTTTAATCATATACTTTTTTTCCCCGCTTATAAAATGCTTGAGGGCTCGAGTTTTTGTAGCGATACTAACATGAGATAAAGCATCGAATATCCATGCGTATTTTTTAATCCTCTTCATTCACATCACCCATCTTTCCGGGGTTCATTATGTTATTTTTATCGATTGCTGCCTTTATTTTCCGCAGCATTTCCATCCTTTTTCCCATTTCCTTTGATAGCCATTTTTTCCTTGTTATGCCAATACCATGATGATGACTTATAGATGCATTACTTTTGATACATGCATCCATCATGGTATCCCATGCTTCCATATAAAAATCAAATGCATTTTTGTCACGAGGGGGCAAACCGCCGAATGTGAAGTAAAAACAAACTCCTTGCGGGTAAAAATGGGAGGCATGGGCTGAAGCAATAATAATGCCCTCGATACCTCTCAATGCATTTATAACATTCTCATAAAGCTGCATTGCATTTTTCCAATTCACTGACATTTCAACTGTATCAAAAATGAATCCTTTCGGAACAAACTTTGATGCATCTCTTACGTCAAATCTCGTCTCCACCCAATGAACAACAGGCTTCTCACCCAATTCTTTGCCATCCTTTCCGCATTCCTCTCTCGCTACCCTTTCCTCCAATTCAACAACCTTTTTATCCCCTTCGAGAACCATTATCAGAATTATCTTTCCTTTTACTTCCTCAAAATTGTAAAAGTGGCGTATCGTCTCATTTTCATCATAAATGCGAATAACAGCAGGATACACACCTCGCCTCAAAATCCTGCGGACAGCATTTAGAGCATGGGCAAGAGAAGAAAAAAGAAATGAAATGAATACTCTTTCCTCTGGATAGGGCCAGATTCTGAGAGTTGCCTCCGTTATTATGCCGAGGATACCTTCAGAGCCAAGTAAAAGTCTCTCCACCTCAGGCCCCGTAGAAGAACGTGGAACGGGTTTCGAGGCTATTATGCTACCATCTGCAAGCACTGCTTTAAGGGCGAGGACTATATCCTCTATCTTACCATATTTTGTGGAGAATTGCCCCGCCGCCTTGCATGCGAGCCATCCGCCGAGCGTAGAGGGGTAGAGGGATTGAGGGATATGGCCGAGTGTGTAGCCATGCCTGTTGAGCCATCTCTCAAAATTCATTCCATTTATTCCTGCCTGTACTCTCACCATCAGGCTTTCTTCGTCCATCTCAAGCACCGCATCCATACGCTTTAAATCAACAACCACACCTCCTTTAATTGCAACTACGCCCCCCATTACACCCGAGCCGCCGCCATAAGGCACAATCGCTACCTTTTCCTGATTGGCTATTTTTATTATATCTGCTATCTGCTCCTCATTTGTTGGCCATACAATGCAGTCAGGCATGGAAGGGAGTTTTCCATCAAGAAACCATCGCAGGGCAATGGGCCAGTAGTCATGAGAATATGATATTCTATCTGCTAGGCTATCAGAAAAACCATCTGGAACAATAGCACGGATTTTTTCCTTAATCTCGTTGTTTAATTTGCCCTCATGCCTGTAAATAGTTTCGAAAGCCATTTCTGTATAAACAGATGTCAATATAAAATATTTGCATCAGCAACTTCTTTTCATTGCCCCATAATGAAAGATAAATCTCATCTTTCTTCCATCTTCCCAAGCTTTTCTATGAGTTTTTTCTTCCCTTCTCCTTCTAGAGCATATTCGAGTACTTCTTTCAATGTGGAAACTGGGATTACTTCCACCTTATCTTTATATTCCTCCTCAATAAGCACATCTTGGATGTTGGCTTTTGGAATAAGCACTTTTTTAATGCCTGCTTTCGCCGCCGCCTCTATTTTTGCTGTCACTCCTCCAACTGGGAGTACTGTTCCATGAATGCTTAATGAGCCAGTCATGGCAACATCTTGCCTTACAGGCACACGCTCCATTGCTGATATAACTGCTGTTGCAACAGATATGGAAGCTGAATCTCCTTCCACTCCCTCATAAGTGCCTATGAACTGGATATGAATATCTTTGTCTGATATATCCTCCCCCATATATTTTTTGATTATCGCAGCCACATTCTGCACTGCTTCCCTCGCTATTCTTCCAAGTTTTCCTGTAGCTATTATTTTGCCCTCTGCTTTCGATCCAGCAGGCGTGACCTCAGCAACTATTGGGAGGATAAGACCAGAATATTCACTTAAAGAAGGATCGGCAGACATTACAGCCAAGCCATTCACTGTGCCTATCTTTGTTCCATCTACCTCAAAATACCTGTAGGTTTTTTTACGCTCTATGTAGCGATCCGCAACTTGCTGTTCCAAACTCCTTGCTATTTCCTTTGCCTTTAAAACATGTTTTGCCGTAACAATCTCCGCTCCTTCAGTTTTTGCGATGTCTCCAGCAACTCTTATAAGCCCTCCTAGCTCGCGAAGGCGCAACGACAATTTTCCTTTTCTTCCAGCCCTTCTCTGCGCCTCTCTTATTATTTCTGCCACTGCCTTCTTATCAAAGTGGGGTATTTTTCCATCCTTTGCCACTTCCTGGGCAACGAAGCGGATGAGCTTTTTCCTGTTTTCTTCATTATCATCCATATCATTGTTCATATAAACTTCGTAGCCATACCCTCTTATTCTGCTTCGCAACGCAGGATGCATTCCAGCGACTGCATCGAGGTTACCAGCACACACAAGAATAAAATCGCACGGAACAGGCTCCGTTTTTACCATTGCTCCCGCACTCCTCTCTGACTGTCCTGTAATTGAAAACTTCTTTTCCTGTATAGCTGTAAGCAAATGCTGCTGAGATGGCAGGCTGAGAGTATTTATTTCATCTATATAAAGCACTCCTTTATGGGCACGATGTATTGCCCCTGCCTCCACTCTTAAATGAGGCGGCGTCTCCAGCCCACCTGCTTGGAAAGGATCGTGGCGAACATCTCCCAGCAGGGCGCCTGAATGGGCTGCAGTAGCATCGATAAAGGGGGGCGGGTCATTTTTGTCATGGGCGACGAGCAATTTAGGTATATTCGCTTCTTCCCTTCGCTGTATTATGCTTCCTCTGCCAGCAATAAGATATATCATGGCTCCGGCTATTAATCCAAATAAAGCAAGCATTAAATCGCCAGTGAAAATTGCGCCCATTATGGAAATCATTATTATGAAGGCAACGATGGTTGTGATGAGCTGGCTTTGTTGCTGTTCTCTCTTTCTTGCCTCCATCTTCATTCTTTCCACTATTTCTTTTCCCTTGCCAGCTGGAACAACTCTTATGCGGGGGGTATTTGGATCATCAGGATTTGGATAAACAAGAATATCTTCCAGTTCTTCTTTTGGCAAGAATTCAGTCATTGCTCTTGCCAGCATTGATTTTCCCGTGCCTGGCTCTCCAATGAGCATCACATGCCTCTTTTGCTTCGCCGCCTGCCTCACAACTTCAACAGCATGATCCTGTCCAATAACTTGATCTATTAACAACTTAGGAATTTCCACATCTGCTGTGGTTTCGAAATCCTGCTTTTCTATCCATTCATCTATGTTTGGCAGCACCATTTTTCTTTATTACATGCCGCCATATATAAAAAGGTTGCCTTATTGAGTGGAAAAGGGCTTTAACAGTTGAGTTTGGAATCGAGATTATCAAAAAATTTCGTGAAATTTATGTTTCCATCTCGCAGGAGGCACGAGATGGAAAAGATTGATGGAGAATTGAATACCTTCCATCAGATGATTGTGATCGTGAAGAGAAGGAATATTTGGAGGATTGGAAACCAAGAAAGTTATTATTCACAAGATATAAAAATTTCAAGAATGAAACACATAATTGCCATGGCAATTTCTTAATTTATTCTAATTTGTTGGATAACCTTTTGGAAATCATTAAATTTTAAAAATCGTGAATTATTTAGTACCATGAATATTAGGGGAGTGTTTAGACGAAATCTTTTGTGTTTCATTATCGCCGCCATATTTGTTGCTCCCATCATGGCAATGGAAAATAATAATTGCAAATGTGGAAAAGAAATGGCAGCAAGTGATTTTCATTTTGCTGTAATGGAAGAAGTTCCATCTTTTGATCCAGCCAAAGCATCACCAAAGCCTTCTTTAGGCGATCCGCCAACATATTTCAGCTGGCTTGATTATGGCAACAGGGACTGGACAACGCCTGCCCGTTTTCAGGGCATGTGCGGGAGTTGCTGGGCTTTTGCTGCTGTGGGGGCGTTGGAGAGCATAATAAATATAAGGGAAGGAATTGCAGAGCTTGATCCGGATCTATCTGAACAATATATTTTATCTTGTCTTCCTGCATCTGGGAGTTGCAGGGGAGGTAGCCCATATCTTGCATTTCATTATATAAAATCTACAGGCAGCGATGGAAATTATCATAATGGAATTATTCCTGAAGATTGCATGCCATATCAGGCTGATGATAGTGTTCCATGTGATAAAAAATGTGATGACTGGGAAAACAAGCTTATTCCAATCGCTGACTATGGCTACTGGTTGCCTGATGGAAGCGATGAGGATAGACAGAGGATAAAAACACAAATAATGGAAGAAGGGCCGGTGGTTAGTTTCATGATGGCAACAGAAGATTTCATGCAGTGGGGACTGGAACATCACAGTCCGAGCGATTATTATCCATACCCTGGCTATGTTGAAGGAATAAATCACTGCATACTCATTGTTGGCTGGAAGGATGACCCGAGTATTCCAAGAGGGGGATACTGGATATGTAAAAACAGCTGGGGAAGTTTCTGGGGATATAACGGCTTTTTCAATATTGAATATGGCTCCCTTCATGTAGATGACTACAGCATTGTATGGGTGGATTATGATAAAAATGCTTACGACTGGCCCCCCGTTGCAGAGGCAGGCGGACCATATATCGGAAGTGTTGGCGAGGAAATCGCTTTTGATGGGAGCAAAAGCATGGATGATGAGGGCAGCATAATTTCGTGGCATTGGGACTTTGGAGATGGGACAACGAGTGATGAGGCAACGCCAAAGCACTCTTACAAACAGCGAGGCATATATGGCGTTACGCTAACTGTAAAAGATTCATTGGGCCAGGAAAGTGCGGCGGAGAGAGCTGCTTTAATAGATGCATGGAAAGAAAATGATGAATGGACATTTGATATTTCGAAGATAGAAATAGGTATGGAATATGGGGGACAGCTTAATTTCAGCGGAGATATCGAAGGGCTTAATTTCAAGGTTATTAATGATGTTGGAAATTACGCGGTTGAGTTCAGTGGGAAGTTAAATGGAGATTTCTCATATTATTCGCAACCTCCTTTCCAGCTAACAGGAAAATTTTTGCTGACGAGAATAAATGGGGAACTAACCGTTACAAAGGAATTTGCTATTGATGGAATAGAAGCGGAAGTTAGAGGACTGGCTGTGATAAGATTGGAAAGTATACCCCTACCATTGCCAATTCCATTTAAAGTTACGGCATCCATAACATTCAGCGAGCCATACACTTTAATCAATTTTCCATTGAAAGAAAAAACATGGAATCTTCCTCTGGCAAATGTAAGCATCGATGCATTGGTGACGGCTCTCTTTGGCATTGTAAAGGTTCCGCTGCAAGTTAATATTCCGCTTGGCTCTATGGAAGTTGTTTGTAGTGGTAAGCAGAGTATTTCCACACCCGCCGGCAGTTTTGAGGCATATAAAATGTCAATCTACGACATCGTTGAGCTGTATTATTCGCCAGATATAGCAAATTTTGTGAAAGCGAGCGTGAAATATGAGGGCATAGATATTGAAGCGGAACTGGTGGATGTGAATTATGAGTAGGCAATAAATTTTATGAAGGCAAAAAACATTCATCTCCATGATTGAAAAAACACTTGGTGAGGTTCTGGACGATACCGCCGCCAAATACCCTGATAATGATGCTCTCGTTTATCTGGATGGCCCACGATATACATACAAGGAATTTAAAGAGATAGTGGAAAAGGTTGCGAAGGGTTTATTAAAATTAGGCGTAAAAAAAGGAGATCATGTGGCGGTATGGGCATATAATGTGCCCGAGTGGGTTATTCTGCAATTCGCTACAGCAAAAATAGGGGCTGTTCTTGTTACCGTCAACACATATTACAAGGCGGCGGAACTCGAATATTTATTAAAGCAATCCGATACAAAGGTTCTTTTCCTCGTTGAAAAATTTAAGGATGTGAATTATGTTGAAACTTTGTATAAAGTAATGCCAGAAATAAAAAGAGGCGAGAAATCCCCGAATTTTCCAAAATTTGAGCATGCTGTTTTTATTGGAAAAGGAGATTATCCCGGGCTGCTAAACTGGCAGGATATAGTTGATATGGGAAAAGAAGTGAGCGATGATGAGCTAAGGGAAATACAGAATAGCTTGGACTGTCATGATGTTGTGAATATGCAATATACTTCTGGCACAACAGGTTTTCCAAAAGGTGTGATGCTTACTCATTACAATATTGTCAATAATGCCTACTGGGTTGGAAAATACCTCGATTTTAGCAATAAGGATAGGCTTTGCATCCCTGTGCCATTTTTCCATTGTTTCGGTTGCGTTTTATCCACTTTGAATTGTGTAGTTCATGGAGCAACAATGGTGCCAATCGAAATTTTTGATGCCGAAAAGGTTTTGCAGGCTGTTGATAAAGAAAAATGCACCGCCTTGCATGGAGTGCCGACGATGTTTGTTCGAGAACTCAATCATCCCGATTTTGAAAAGTATGATTTGTCGTCGCTTCGCACTGGAATAATGGCCGGCGCTCCCTGCCCGGAAGAAGTAATGAGGCGAGTTATGGAGGATATGCATGCAAAGGAAATGACAATTGCTTATGGGCTTACCGAAGCATCACCAGTAATCACAATGACAAAGAGAGATGATCCGCTGGAAAAAAGAGTGAAGACAGTTGGCAAGCCAATACCTCATGTTGAGGTAAAGATTGTTGAGCCGGGCACCTTAGAGGAAGTACCACCCAATACTCCTGGCGAGCTGGTGGCGAGAGGCTACAACATAATGAAGGGCTATTATAAGATGGAGGAAGCGACGGCAAAAACAATAGAAAATGGATGGTTGCATGCAAAGGATTTAGCAATGATGGATAACGATGGCTACATCTATATTCTTGGCAGAGTAGATGATATGATCATAAGAGGAGGAGAAAATGTTTATCCTCGTGAAATAGAAGAATTTCTGTATCGCCATCCAAAGATAAAAGAAGTGCAGGTCGTAGGTGTGCCCCATCCGGAATATGGTGAGGAGGTTGCAGCATTCATTCAGCTTAAGGAGGGCAAAGAGGCGACAGAGGAGGAAATAAAGGAATTTTGCAAGCAGAATATTGCACGCTATAAAGTGCCAAAATACATTTTCTTCACAAATGAATGGCCAATGACAGCAAGCGGAAAAATACAGAAATTTAAGTTGCGTGAGATAGCAAAGGAGAAACTTGGGAGGAAATGAAAGCCATAGAGGTAAAAAACCTCGTCAAAAGATACGGCGAGTTTGAGGCAGTTAAAGGTGTTTCATTTAGCGTTGAGGAAGGAGAAATTTTTGGATTGATTGGACCAAATGGAGCGGGAAAGACAACCATATTGCGCATATTGGCGACACTCATCAAAAAGAGCGATGGAGAAGCAAAAATATTTGGGCTGGAAGTCGGTATAAACGATGATGAAATAAGGAAAATAATATCTTATCTGCCAGAGGAGGCAGGAGCATACAAAAATATGACGGGAAGGCAATATCTGGCATTCATTGCTTCTTTTTTTGATGGAAAAGAAATTTTACAGCGTGGTATAGAAATATCAAAGCTTGGAGATAGAATTGATGACAAAATAGAAAATTACAGCAAGGGAATGGTGAGGCGGCTGCTACTTGCGAGGGCGTTGATGACAATGCCAAAATTGGCAATTTTAGATGAGCCTACTTCTGGCTTGGATGTGATAAATGCAAACGAGATAAGAGAAATGATAAAAAGATTTGCCAAGGAAGGAATGACTTTCCTTATTTCCTCCCATAACATGCTGGAGGTTGAATATATATGTGATAGAATAGCTTTGATAGATGCTGGGAGAATAATTGAAATAGATGAGCCAGAGAAGCTGAAAGAAAAATACGATGCCAAAAACATAGAGGAGGTTTTTATAAGGGCGATAAAATGAGTTTGCTGAATATAGTTAAAAAGGAAGTCAAAGAATTACTAACGCCAGCAACAGTTCTACCTGTCGTCCTAATGTTCATTATTTTTGCGGGCATGGGAAACTTTTTTGGAGAGGCAGCAGAGAAAGCAAAGGAAATGCCAAAAATAGGTCTAGCATGTAATGATGATGGAAATGCATCAAAAATTTTTGTGGATGTAATGAAAGCTTATTGCAATATAGTTACGTGGAACAATAGCATTGAAGAAGTAAAGGAAAGAAAAGGGTTTGCGTTAATAGAAGTACCATCAAATTTTTCTTCAAATATAGAGAATTTTTCTAAAGCAGGGGTTAAAATTTACTGGGTTATTAACGATATAGGTATAGCGAATGCATTCCCGTATGAAACTATAAAAAACATTATTGAGATTGCAGAAAGAGAGATAGCGAATAATATTTTGGAGGAAAGAAAGATAAATGCAAGTTTTGTGTCAAATCCAATTAATGAGGAAGAACTGACAGTTTTTAAGGAGAAAGAGATAGATGTTTCTCCTTCTGTAATACTCCAGTTTTTCTCTACACAATCAACGACAGTGCCAATAATAGTGATGATCATAATTTTAACCTCTGGGGGAATGGTTATTACCTCGATGGGAATGGAAAAGGAAAATAAAACACTGGAAACATTGTTAACACTGCCGGTGAAAAGAAGCAATATAATAGCTGGGAAAATAATGGGTGCTGCCATTGTTGGCTTCATCATTGCAATGATTTATATGGCAGGCTTTGGTTATTACATCAGCTCATTTTCAGGTGAAAAAATTGATTTATCAGAATATGGCCTTAAACTCGATATTCTCGATTATGTTTTTATTTCACTGTCATTGTTTTCTTCCTTGCTTGCTGGCTTATCTCTATGCATTGTTATAGGGGCTTTTGCCAAAAATTATAAGTCAGCCCAAACCTTGACTCTGCCTATTTCTGCATTAGCAATTATTCCAATGTTTCTGATAATGTTTAAGGGATTTGCCTCTCTGCCCTTTTCCTTAAAGACCATAATTTTCGCCATACCATTTTCCCATCCCATGATGGCCCCTTCGTTTCTACTTTTAGATGCATACAGCATTGTTGTTGCAGGAATAGCATACTCTTTCATCTTCTCATTAATATGCATAGCAATAGCCGCCTATATCTTCAAAACAGATTTACTGCTTGTTGGAATGATGAGGAATGGAAAGAAATTGTTCTGGAAAAGATAAACCATTCAGCCTCAATAATCGCATCCATCAATCTTTGTTCATCAACACCAAGTAACCCTTATCACCTATTCTCACAAAATGGAGGGCAGGGGAAAGAACTTTTTATTATGAATATGAGTATCAATGAAGCTGGTAGAATATAACATGAGTATTCTTTATGCCTTTGTTCCACTCTCCTTTATATTTCTTTCCGCTTCTATTACTGCTAGACATATCTCCTTTTTTACATCAACTATATTCCTTCAATAAACATCTCTCACCATTCTTAAAAGAATCATCAGTAAAATTACATATATGAAGTGTGGTAATCCGATGAAAGGTATTTTATCTCCTTCGTCGGTTTCCTTCACATTCAATCCAATCATTTTTTTATACAGGAAATTCACCATCCATGGAAGGAATTCATCTATGAGATGCCACGGGGCATGTCCTTCGCCTTTTAAAGGATGTAATTCGCAATACACTCCAACTTCCCTGCATCTCTCCGATATATTCAATGCTTCGCTGAAGGGCACTCCTTTGTCTTCTGTGCCATGAATGATGCATACTGGTGGCTCCCCAGCATCTATCTTGCTAACATTATCATAAAGTCCTCCCCATAAATCGATACATGCTGAAACGTTGGAAGAATATCCTTCGTTACCACTATTCCCTTCATATTCTGGCTCTGTCAGATATGTTGCATGCAGTGCTGTTATAGCTCCTGCTGAGCCGCCCACGAGTGCAATTTTTTCTTCATCTATTCTCCATTCTGAGGCATGGGCTCTGAAATAGCGAACCGCTGCTTTCGCATCATGCATTGCTTCCGTTATAGCATGTGCAGTAACATTTCCTGGCTTTTGAAGGCGATAGTTTATCGATGCTGTAACATAGCCACGTTTGGCAAAAGTTGTGCAGAGGAAAACCCATTGTTTAGTTGCTTTATCCCCGCCAGTAAAACCGCCGCCATGAATGAATATAATGAGTGCTCTTTTTTCTGCATCATCACCATGAGGCTCATAAACATCCATTTTCAGTTTTACGAGTTGCCCTGTAAAATCGTAGTTCTCGCCATATATAACATCTTTCGTGATATCCACGTGAGAGAAAATTTCGTCTCTGTACCTTATTCCTATTGCTTTGCCCGGCATTGCAAATGAGGAAGCAATGAGTATAAAGGCAGATAGAATTGTCATTGCCCATCTCATGATTTTAAATTGTGCTGGACTAAAAATCATTTCGTTTTTTGTTAAATCATAAAAGAAATTATCATCAATGCAACACTCATAACAATCATTGCTATCCACACTATCACATTCCATGCAAAAATTTTTCTTCCATCTAATGGGCCAAATGGAATTAAATTGAAAAAGGCGAGAAAGGCGTTGATGTGGGACACAAAAATGAAGACATTGTAAAGTATGCCAAATGAGGCGAGCAGCATAAAAATAATGGCAACGAATATATTCGCCATCGGTCCTGCCATAGAAATTTTTCCACTTTCCTCCCTGCTTGGCATACCAAATATCATTACAGCTCCAGGGGCAGCGAAAACAAAACCAATGAAGCTGAGTAAAAGGGCGAATAAAAGACCTTGAGGAAACATTCGATACTCTGACCAGTAACCATATCTTATGCCGGCGTATTTGTGAGCAATTTCATGGCATGCAAATGCAGTTACAACAGCTAAAAATGAAACTGGAAGGAAATAGAGGAGGAGGCTATATGCACCACGTGTCCATGCAATGGCAAAGGCAAGAGAAAGGACAATCACAGATATCAAAATTTCCTTTATCTCTCTGCTGCTGAAACCCATTCTTGGCTTTATATATCCATACTCATACCCAAATGGAATCTCATGAAAAGAATAATAGACCCTCCTATCCATGAGGAAAAAATTGTTACCCTTTATGAAGTTTTTTATACGTCTCAACAGCATTCTCAAGCAAACTCGCTATGGTAACTGGACCCACGCCGCCAGGCACAGGCGTCACCGCCCTCGCTTTTTTTGCGGCACTTTCATGAACATCTCCATATACCTTACCAGCATCCTTTTTTATTCCTGCATCAATTATTATGCAGCCCTTGCTCACATGCTCTTCTTTTATGAGCCATTTCACACCTGTTGCTGTGATGAGTATCTCTGCCTTTTTTGTGTGCATTGCCAGATTTTTTGTATACACATGACATACTGTAACAGTGGCATTTCTGTTGAGCATTAACAAGGCAAGGGGTTTGCCGATTATGTTGCTATGATTGACTATAACAACTTCTTTTCCTTGAAGTTCCACATTCTCATGCTGAAGAATTCTCAGTATGGCTTTTGGAGTGCATGGGATAATTTCTTCCTTTCCAAGCAGGAGGCAACCAATGTTATATGGATGCATTCCTTCTATATCTTTCCTCACATCTATTTTTTCCACAAGGGAATGATAGTCTATGCCAGAAGGCAGGGGGAGCTGAATGTTTATGCCTGTTATGCTCTCATCCCTGCTTAACTTAACCACTTCTTCTTCAATTTTCTCCTGCTCATCATAATCCAAGCCAATGATTTCATGCTGAATGCCCACCCTTTTGCATGCTTTATCTTTAAGACGGGCAAAAAGCCATGATTCCTCATTTCCTTTTATGACAACTGTAGCAATTTTTATTTCTTTTCCATCTGTCTCCCTTTTTATTTTTTCCTCCATCTCTGCCGCTATTTTTCTGCCATCAATAATGTGCATGAATGTTATCAGTTCGTGGAAATAAAAGTTTAGCTGTATTTACATAACAACTATGAAAACCTGAAAATCTGCCTTTTTAAGCTCCTTGTTATCAAAATCATAGACTCTGAAAGTCACATCCACGTTAATTTTGCAGGATTTGCATTTGGAAAGTTCTGATAGGCTTTCATTTCCGTGTCTACCCAGATTTCAATGCGATCTATTCCATTAGAAGACTCTGCCTCTATACTGCATTCAAAATGCTTTATTCTATAGAATATGGAAGCATCGTAATTAAACAATATTGCATGCAGAATCGGGATCAAAATTTTATTTATATCGCTTGTATAAATATATCCTCCAGAGAGCTGATACATAGCCGCTATATGCTCATCGCTTTCGCCACCTGATGTAAAATTTGATGATACTAAAAATTTGCCTCTAGCGATGAAGATAACCACAAAACATATATATCGAACTCGATATATCGAACTCGTTATGAAAACAGTACTCAAAATATTCATACTGAAGCAGCTTATGAAGGAGAAAATGAGCGGATACGATATAATGAAGAGGTGTGAGGAAGTTCTCGGCTATAAGCCCAGCCCTGGAACAATTTACCCATTGCTTAAATCACTGGAAAGGAAAAAAATAATAGAGGGAAAAAAAGAGGGAAGAAGGATCGTGTATAAGCTCTCGCCGAGAGGAAAAAAGTTCATGAAAGAAATAATGATGGCGAAGGAAGAATTCTACAGAAAACTCCATTCGCAGATTGTGGCAATGGAGGAAGTATTTGGTGATGAGGCAACAATTGGATGGAAAGAGAAAATTATTGAGAAATACCCTCTTTTGCCAAAGATAATCTTTATGCTTGAAAGAATGGGAAATAAAAGGGCTAATGAAATGCTCGAAGAGTTTTACAGGAGGTTGAAAGATGCCAGCAATTGAGGTAAGAAATCTGGTGAAAAGATTCGGTAGCATTGTTGCTGTAAATGGAATTTCTCTGGAGATAGAATATGGCGAGATTTTCGCCCTGCTGGGGCCAAACGGGGCTGGAAAAACAACGACGATAAGCATTCTTGCCACACTTCTTAAGCCTACAAGTGGCGAGGCGAAAATTAATGGATATGATGTTGTGAAAGAAGCGGCGAAAGTGAGGCAGAGCATTGGAATTGTTTTTCAGGATCCTAGCTTAGATGACCGCCTTACAGC
>JAGHBD010000153.1 GCA_021161135.1 Thermoplasmata archaeon | reverse complement strand
GGAGTCATCAAAGTTTGTCCAATAATTCTCCTGTTTTTTATTCCAGAGGAATAAAGATAGACAATGAGTATGAACGTTTTGTTTTAGCATTGCAGGAGGTGCTGCAATGCTAAAGTTAACAGCACCGGTGAAGAGGAAAAAGAAATAAGAATAGAGCCATGATTTAGAAGATTCAGCGTTTCTGAAAAAACCTTTTCCATTTTTCTTTATCATCATACTGTGGAACTACAAAATTCCAGGAAGATTATAAATACCACTGCAATTTACATACATGGAATATACCTATGAAATTGCTGTAGTTGGTGCAGGAGCTGCAGGTTGCGCCGCCGCCATTTATGCTGGCAGGAGTGGGGCAAGCGTGGCTGTTTTTGATAAAGGGATGGGAGGAGGGCTTACGCTGGAAGCGCCAAAAATTGAGAATTATCCGGGGTTTAAAAGTATAGGAGGCGTGGAGCTTGCGGAGAAAATGAAGGAGCATGCTGCAGAATATGCTGAGATGAAATATGGTGAGGAGGTGAAAGAGCTTAAAGTAACAGAGAATGGCGTGGAAGTTATCACAAATAGAGGAAAATATTTTGTGGGTGCCGTCATATTGTGCACTGGTGCCGAGCATCGTAAACTTGGCGTAAAAGGCGAGAAGGAGTTTGCTGGTAAAGGCATCTCTTACTGTGCCACATGCGATGGCTTCTTCTTTAAGGGTAAAAAAGTGGCGGTAGTTGGAGGGGGCAATAGTGCCGTGATTGAGGCAATTTATCTAAAACAGATTGGATGTGATGTTTCTGTTATCCACAGAAGAGATGAGTTGAGGGCGGAGAAAGCTTTGGAGGAGGAGGCAAAGGAGAAAGGCATCCAGTTTATATGGAACAGTGTTGTTGAGGAAATAATTGGGAAAGAAATGGTTGAGGGTGTAAAAATAAAAAATGTTAAAACAGGCGAGGAGAAAATTCTGGAAGTAAGCGGCGTTTTTATTTCTATTGGTGAAGAGCCGCAAAATCAACTCGCCAAGCAAATTGGATTAAAACTTGATGAAAATGGATATATTATCGTGGATGATATGGGGAGAACAAGCATGGAAAGGATATTTGCTGCAGGAGATGTTACAGGAGGAGTAAGGCAAATCATTACAGCATGTGCTGAAGGGGCTAAAGCTGCTCTTGCGGCAATGAAGGCAATAGGAAAAAGAAGTCCGTATTAATGCATGCATGATTTATTAATAAACTACAGATAATATTTCGCAATTCAATTTCGCTTTCAATAAGTTTTAAAAGTCATTGTGCATTTATTTGCAATGAAGGGAGATTACAAACTTATAGGTATTTCACTTTTAATTATAGCTTTAATTTCATCAGCACATTTTTATGCAAGCAGTGAAACTGCTGCAGATACCACACCTCCTGTCACCACATTAGAATTTGCTGGTCCTCATTATATCGATGGAGGAACTGAATGGATAAGCAGTAAAACAACAATATGGATAAATGCAACAGATGATATAAGTGGGACAAAAATTTTGCATTATGAAATCTGGAGAGATGCAGATAATGATGGAAAGGCTGAAACACTTGTAATCAGTCAAAATGTATATGACAACTCTTTTAATGATAGGAATAAGGCATTGAAAAAGATAGCATATTCCACCAAAATTTATCAGGAATGTTTTCATAAGATAGTGTATTACAGCACAGATTATGCAGGAAATGTTGAATATTATGGTATTGCTCTCGTCAAGGAATGGAATTATTCTTTCCAGCCTATTGCGATTCACATAGCAGATAGTGTTAGATTCGGTTCTTCGGCAGCAATAGATAATTTAACAGGAGATGAATCTCTCGAAATTTTTGTTGGCAGCGATGAACTCAGAAATTTCTTCCCAGAAATTAATGCGACAGCAAAAGGCTTATGGAGATGTTTTGATGCCTATGGCAACATTTTATATGCTCTCGACACAAAAACAGATGAGGCAAGAAGCTCACCTGCCATAGCAGACATCGACGGCGACGGCATAAAGGAGGTGGCGGCAGGCACCACAAGCGGCTGGTTTTTGGAAGTGATGGAAGATGGTCATTTTGAATGGACTTTTCCGTCGTTGAACAATGGTCCGGTTTATGGTGGTCCTTATGTGTGGCATTCATCGCCGGCGATTGCAGATGTAAATGATGAAGTGGATGGTATGGAAATAATCATTGGTAACAATCCTCACGAAAGTGTATGGTGCTTTGATGGAGACAACAGCGATGGAGTTGATGAAGGATTTACATTGCCAATGAATGCGGAAGGAAATTCTTCCTATTTCCAGGGATTTCCAAAGCCGTTGGGCAATGAAGGCGTTGATTGGGATGTGCTGTGGGTATTCAATACAAGTGGCAAGGTTATTGCCACACCTGCTATAGCAGATGTAAATAATGATGGAAAATATGAGGTAGCAGTTGGTGATTTGGCAGGTGTATTTTATCTAATAGACGCTAAAACTGGAACACAACTATGGAATTTCACAACAGGAGGCGCAATATATTCCTCGCCAGCTGTAGCAGATGTAAATGGAGATGGAGAATATGAAATAATCTTCGGCTCAAACGATTACAAGCTTTATTGCCTCAATTCATCTGGAACACAACTATGGAATTTCACAACAGGAGGCGCAATATATTCCTCGCCAGCTGTAGCAGATGTAAATGGAGATAAATACGCAAAAGAATGGCCAATGTTTAGAGGCAATTTATTTAGAAATGGAACATATCCGGAAAAGGGAAAGAAATTATCTATTTTTGTGGGTTCAGAGGACCATTATTTATATGAAATATCATGGAATGGAAGCCTTATTAACAAATTTTTGTCTAACGGCAAGATTCATACATCTCCATCCATTGCCGATGTGGATGGAGATGGTTTCCAGAACATCCTCTTTTATGATTGGGGTTCTGAATCCGGCACAGTAGATACCTTCTGGTGTTTGGAAAGAATAGATAAAAATGTAAAATATGTAAGGGTTGATACAAAAGCTCCACAAACTGTTAAACAGGTTTTGAGTAAAGATGAATACAATATAACCTCTCTTACTAATATCTGGTTGAATGCAACAGATGATGGAAATTGTTCATCTGGAGTGAAATATCTTCATTATGAAATACGGCATGATACTGACGATGATGGCACCGTAGATATAATGGTAGAGAGTAAAACGATATATGATAATGACATAGAAGATGTAAATTCATTAAGTGGCGAAATATCTATTTTAATACATCTGACAAATCTTGGAATAAATGAAATAAGATGGTATGCAGAGGACAATGTCGGAAATAGGGAATCAATGCATTTCCAAGAGCATAATGTAATTGTTTATGAACCCATCCTTTCCATAACAAAAACAGCAGATAAAAGCATTGTACATCCTGGCTATCTCCTCAATTATACTCTAACCATAGAAAATACAGGAAATGCAAATGCAACCAACGTAATAGTAACAGAAGTCT
>JAGHBD010000147.1 GCA_021161135.1 Thermoplasmata archaeon | reverse complement strand
TTCGCAATAACAAAATGCAGATTTAAAAACGGTAAATCTGTATTCACCGTAACTCTCAAAATGTTACTCTGCTAAATTTTAATAACACAAACTCATTTCTCTATCATGCTCCGAATCTATAATACGCTGACGAGAAAGAAAGAACCATTTATACCAATGGAGGAAGGAAAAGTAAAAATGTATGTTTGCGGGATGACAACTTACAGCGATGCCCACATAGGCCATGCCCGCACTTATGTTGCTTTTGATATTATAAGAAGATACCTCGAATATAAGGGATATGAAGTTCTTTACATTCAGAATATTACAGACATAGATGATAAAATAATAAATGCTGCGAACGAAGCAAATATGGATCCCCTCGAATATTCCGCCTATTATGCTGAAAGATGTTTAGAAGATATGAGAAAACTTGGCATAAGGGATGCGAGTTTATATCCAAAAGCGACAGAGCATATTGACGATATGATTAAACTCATCGAAAAACTCATTGAAAAGGGCTATGCCTACGTTGCAGATGGCGACGTATATTTCAGCGTTGAAAGATTCCAGGAGTACGGCAAACTCTCCAAGCAGGATATGAAACAGATAAAGGCGGGGGCAAGAATCCAGCCTGGCGAAAAGAAAAGAAAACCAGAAGATTTTGCCCTCTGGAAAGCCGCCAAGCCAGGGGAGCCCAAGTGGCGCAGCCCCTGGGGAGAAGGCAGACCCGGATGGCATATCGAGTGTTCTGTAATGAGCTCCCGCTACCTTGGCATACCTTTTGATATCCACGGTGGAGGACAGGATTTAATTTTCCCGCATCATGAAAATGAAATTGCGCAGAGTGAGGCTGCCTATGGAAAGAATTTCGTAAATTACTGGCTCCATTCGGGCATGCTAAAAGTTAGAGGCGAGAAAATGAGCAAGTCGCTGGGCAACATAATAAATGTGAGAGATGCGTTGAAACAATGGGATGCTGAGGTACTTCGCTTTTTCTTTGCATCCTATCACTACAGAAGTCCAGCAGATTTTGGCGAAGATGCGCTGAAAAATGCAGAAAATGCTGTTAAGCGTTTGAGAATAGCGAGAGAAAAGCTTGCCGAGATGGCTGGAGAGGATGAGAATTTTGATGAAAATAAACTCGATGAAAAGGAAAAAGAATATCTCGCTGCCATTAAAGAACTAAGAACAAAATTTGAGGAAGCCATGGACGACGATTTCAATACGCCAAAAGCCCTCGAAACTCTCTTTGATTTTGTTCGGAAAACAAATAAGTTTTTGATGGAAAAAGAAAAACCAGATGAAAAGCTTTGCAGATATGCGTTGAATGAGTTTTTGAGGGTCGCCAATGTACTCACACTCTTGCAGGAAGAAGAGAAAAGAATGGACGAAGATGCGATAAGAAGACTTGGTGAAAAATACGGCGTTATAAAGGAAAAGATTGAAGATGTGATAGAGGGATTGCTTGCTATAAGAAGAAAAGCAAGAGAAGCAAAAGAATATGAACTGGCAGATGCTATAAGAGATGCTTTAAGAGAAGCAGGGATAGAAATAGAAGATATAGGGAAAGAAACAAAATGGAGAATAATCTGATAAACTTATAAATCGCTGCCTCATTACATTTGTGGAGAACTGGCAATCAAGATTTGCATTTTTAATGGCTGCAATAGGTTCAGCTGTTGGCTTAGGCAACATATGGCGTTTTCCATATGTTGCATATAAGAATGGGGGAGGGGCTTTTTTAATTCCATATTTCGTTGCTTTATTTACAGTGGGCATTCCCCTGCTAATTGCCGAGTTTGCTGTCGGAAGCCTATTCCGTAAATCTGCTCCTCTTTCCATGAAGGAGATAAGCAGAAAGACAGAATGGATTGGCTGGTGGAGTGTGCTTTCCGCTTTTTTCATTTCTATCTATTATTCTGTTATTATGGCGTGGTGCCTCTGTTACCTTTTTCATTCATTCAGCCTTGTATGGCAGCCAGATGCATCTGATTTTTTCTACAACCAATTTTTACATATAACATCTTCTCCAGGAATACTTGGCAGTATAAATATGCAGATTGTCTTTGCCCTCCTTTTTATCTGGGTTTCGATTTTCCTCATTCTATATAAGGGTGTAAAGTCCATAGGGAGGGTTGTTGCAATAACGGTGCCACTGCCAACAATATTGCTTCTCATTTTGGCACTCCGTGGAGTTACACTGCCTGGCTCATCAACTGGTCTAGAATTTTATCTTGCTCCAGATTTTTCAAAACTTGCGATGCCTACCGTATGGCTTGCTGCCTATGCCCAAATATTTTTCTCCCTGTCCCTTGCGCAGGGAATAATGATTGTTTATGCAAGCTTCCTCAAGAAGGGCTCTGACATATCAAACAATGCTTTTATTACTGCCTTAGCAGATGGAGGCACTGCATTTCTTGCTGGCTTCGCTGTTTTCGGCGTGCTTGGATATCTTGCTTATCAAACAGGGCTACCGATGGATGAAATTGCAAGAGGGGGTATAGGGCTTGCTTTCATTACATATCCCACAGCCATAGCTAAAATGCCATTTGCTGCCTCATTTTTTGGCGTAATATTCTTCGTTGCTTTACTAACGTTTGGGATAGATTCTGCATTTTCAATGGTGGAATCGATAACGAATGCATTTAAAGATAAATTTGGTATCTCCAGGGAGAAAGCAACTTTCATTATATGTATGATTGGTTTTTTACTCGGACTATTCCTTGCAACGGGCGGCGGGATATACTGGGTGGAAATAATGGATCACTTTGTTTCAAATTTCGCCCTTGTTTTTGTCGGCTTACTCGAATGCCTTGTGTTTGGCTATGTTCTTGGAGGAGAAAAGATAAGGCAGTATGTGAATGATGTTTCTGAGATAAGGATAGGAAAGTGGTTCAGCATAATGCTTAAGTTATTTGCCCCTATAATTCTAATTTCGATAGCTCTTGCCTCCATCGTTGAAATGGCTACAGAAGGTTATGAGGGCTATCCTGCATGGAGTCTTATGCTTGGAATGATTTTCGTTATTCTTTCCTTTATAGCCGCCATATTTTTTGCGAGGTTGAGAAAATGTCAGCAGGAGCAGTAGCAATGGCAATATTCGGCATGCTAGTCTTCTACGGTGGATTAGCATATTGTATTTACAGAGCAATAAAACATCATAGGTAAATTATTGGCAGTTTATGCATAATTAAAAAAACAAAGTAACATTTATCTATAGGTTGCACATTTCTTTTTGGTGCTACAATGAAAGAGATGGCAGAAGTTAGAGAGCTTAAGGAGAATCGTTATATAATTATTGATGACGAGCCCTGCAAAATAGTTAGCATGACAACATCCAAGCCGGGCAAGCATGGAGAAGCAAAAGCAAGGATAGAGGCAATTGGCATATTCGATAATCAAAAGAGGAGCGTTATATATCCAGTGCGTCATAAAGTTGCAGTGCCAATCATCGACAGAAGGACTGCACAGGTTATTTCTATTATGGGGGATAAGGTGCAGCTGATGGATCTGGAAACGTATGAGACATTTGAGATGGATATACCAGAGGAATTTAAGGATAAAATACAGGAAGGAAAGGATGTGGAATATATCCAGGCAATGGGCAAGAGAAAAATAACGAGAGTATGAAATTTGCCGATGCGGAGCAGAGCTACGAAGAGGCTCGATATATTATTTTTGGTATTCCATACGAAGACGTTGAAATGTCTTTTAGGGCTGGCACAAAAGAAGCGCCATCTATTATAAGATATGTAAGCTGGGATTATGAAAGCTACTGCATGTTTCATGATATAGATTTGCAGGAAATTCCAATACACGATGCTGGAGATATGGAGCCAGAAAGGGCAGCAGAATTTGTAAAAAAGTGCATTGATGATAAAAAAATACCGATTGCAATAGGAGGCGCCCATTCCATTTCTCCATATTTAACTTCCTTACTAAGCAACGATGTTGGCATCGTTATCCTTGATGCCCATATGGATTTTCGCACCGAGTATCTGGGAGATGCTACAAGTCATGCATGTGCGGCAAGAAGAATATTTGAAAAGGTTGGAAAGGAAAGAATAATTTCGATAGGCATTCGCTCCGCATCCAAAGAGGAGATAAAAGATGCAAGAGAACTCGATTTTAAATATTATACGGTGAGCGAGTTTAATAAAAACATGGCTGATGAAATTCCGTTCAAAAAAATCTATTTAAGCCTCGATATGGATGTTTTTGACCCATGTTATGCGCCCGGCGTGAGCAATCCAGAGCCAATGGGGTTGGGCTACGAAGTTTTCGATTTCATTGAAAAAATAGCGGATAGAATAATTGCCATGGATGTGGTTGAAGTATGCCCACCATATGATGACGGCAGAGCCGCCCTGCTGGCTGCAAAGGTAATAAGGGATTTTATAGCTTGGAGGGAGCAATAGATACGGGTATTCTGCCGCCATAATAAATATTTCTTCCATCAAATTTTATCCTGCAGGCAATTATTTTTACTCCCGCATCTCTTGCTTTTTCCATCGCCTGTGAAAAATCTTTGTCGATTTTGCTGTTCGGTGAGAATGATTTTGCGGAAAGCATGATAAGAAATATGATTGCTGCATTATAGCCATGTTGCCTTGCTTTTATAAGCTCCAGAACATGTTTTGTTCCTCTTTTTGTCGGAGCATCTGGGAAAAGGGCAATATTTTTTTCAACGAGGGTGCAACCTTTTACCTCCACCAAGCATTTTTTTGTATTGCTGAGCAGAAAATCTATTCTACTCTCGCCATATTTGAACTCCTTTCTTATAATGCTATATTCTTTTAATTCATCTATGAGTTTATTTTTGAGAATTTGCTCTGCAAGCATAGAATGGTATCCGGAATGTATGAGAACCCACTCATTTTTAAAAACTGCAATGACATCATATTTTGTTTTTCTTTTTCCTTCCTTTCTCAAAAGCAAAAGTTTTCTATTACTTTTAAGCAGTTTTTCGAGCCGCCCGGGATCATGCAAATGGCATTCTTCTATTTTTCGCTCTATATTTACCTCTACCAGGAACTTATTAACTCGTCTTACAAATGTGGCAGGAACTAACTTTTCATTAAATTTATAGATTAGCAAGAGCTATGCTCTATTGCCCCATTTGGACAGGATTCAACGCATGCACAGCATTCAATGCAGTCATCGACGTTGTTTGCTACAGCCTTTCCATCCTGTAACTCGTATATGTCTACTGGACACACTTCCACACATTTTGCTGCTCCTGTGCATTTGTCATAATCTATCTTTATAACAATATCTCCTGATGAAGAGGCGAATTCCTTTATCATGAAAGTATATTGTGCTTTCGTTTATAAATATATTGAAAATTTTAAAGGAAAGGCGATGGTGAATACAGATTTACCGTTTTTAAATCTGCATTTTGTTATTGCGAAATCTTAGCAATAACAAATTTTCAATAAAATATTTTGTTTTGCAGCTGTTATTGCAGTAAAAAATGCGTGATTAATTTGAAAAATAAGCAAAAATGCCAAAATCGAATCTTTTCAAATCTAGTTATTTTG
>JAGHBD010000121.1 GCA_021161135.1 Thermoplasmata archaeon | reverse complement strand
TCTATCAGGGAAAGGGAGAGTATATAATAAGATATGGAGAGGAGATGGAAGAGAAATTTTATGAAGATCATGTTGTGGTAAAAGATTCTTTTTATTATGTTGAACCATTGCCGGGATATTTTGCAAGTTTGAATTATTATGAAATAAGAGATGATGGAAAAAGCATTTTCGGGATATGTCAGGAAGGGAGCATACTTGGAATAGAAATGGGAAATAAAGTTATAAAGATGGCTGAGGATGCAGAAAAATTTGAGATGAAAAACTGGCGACAGATATTTTCTTTTGCTCTCTTCCATTCAGATGGCAAGGAGACGGGAAGCGATGAAAAACTCGTGAGTAAGGAAATTCTTGTGGATGGAAATTTAATGGCAAGAATTGCTCTTCAGACGGTATCAAAAGATGGGGAGCTTTCAACTACAGCCATATACACATACTATCATTCTCCTACCAACGAAAAAAGATTATTTGTCAGATTAGAACATGAAAGCAAGGCTGCATGGCGGGGTAACGCTACTTATGCCTATTTCGCAGTAGTGAAGGCAAGGAGCAAGACAATAGAGGAACTTAATATGGGAGAGATTTTACCGTATATCCATCTGAATGGCAAGGAGGGCGTGGAGGAATACAAGTTTGATACAAATCCAGAATATAAGGAGGAGAAATGGATTATATCAGCAGCTGATGATGTTACACTCGGCGATCCTCCATGGATTGCAATAGATGATAAAAGCAAAGCATATGCATTCATTCTTTCCTCATCAGATAATCTACAGGTTACAGCCGCTGTAAAGGAGGAAATAGGTGTTCCTGGCTTGGAAGTGGATGGCGGGGGAATAAGCATAGGAAAATATGGAGAAATAAAAAGCGGAGAAATTTATGAAGGCACGATAGAAGTATTTTGCGGAAAATTTGAAAATGTGGCAAGAGAAGCGGAAGCATTCCAATCATTTCAGAATTTCAGACAGCTGGAGGGCATATGGAAGAAAGGGAGGGAGGAGGAAAAATATAATTTAACTGTAATTCTCCATTTTCACCATTCCATCCCATTTTTTGCCTCCCTTTCCGCCTTTTTTGGCATTAAGCTGCCATATATAGAGGTGGAAGTATGGAATAATGAAAGCATGGTTGCAAAGGCCAGTGTTGGTTTTAGAAAAGCATGGTTTGAGTTGCCTGCAGGCTTTTACAATGTGAGAGTATATTATAGGGGACTAAAAGAAAGGAAATATATTGGCTATGAATGTGTGAATTTGCAAGGAGATGCAAAGCTTCGCATACCATGCACATTTGAGGGAAAGCTTCGCATAAAAACAAAAGAGGGAGCAAAAATCAGAATCGTTGATAAGGGAATTGTGGAAGAAAAAATAAGTGATGGAGAGGAAATGATAATACAAATACCCTCGCTACATAGATATAAAATATACGTAATATACAAGGGCTCTATTGTAATGGAGGATGAGGTTTTCCTTATCTTTTTGGAGAGAAGAGAATACGAATTTCAAACATACGACTTTTCCCTTATCGTTGAAGATACCCTCGGTATGAAGCCAGGCGTCAATTTTTCATGTTTTATGGAAAATTATGAAATGCTCGATGAATACATTATCGAGGGAAAGCAAAGAGGAAAGAAATTTTTGTTTGAGGATTTACCCGCTGGAGAGTATAGAATAATCATAAAATACAAAAGTTTCAGGGTTGAAAAGAATGTGAGAATTCCAGAGCAAAGACAGGCAACCACTCTTTTTCCTGCAGAATATAAGGTAAAAGTAAAGGTATATGATGAACGAGGCTTCCCCATAAAAGCGAGGATAGTATTTGAGAGAGATGGAGTGAAAATCGAAAGAGATGAACTGCCTCCAGCCAAATATATGTTAAAGATTTATTATGGAGATAGCGAGATTGCGGAAAAGGAAATATTTATTAGCAGTGAATCCGCTCACGAAATTGTAACCAAAAGATTCTCCTTTTATCCCTACGTAATGCCAATACTTGCAATCATTATATTGATATGGAGGAGAAAAATAGAGGAAGCGATTGCTTTCCTCCTTTCCCTTTCATTTATATTTCCGTGGTGGAAAGTAAAAGGGGAGACTGTATCATCTCTTTATATATTCCCTCCAAAAATGATTGAAATGCATGAAAATTATGGAAGCATCATTGCCTTGCCCCATCCTTTGCCATCGATTCTCCTAATAACTCTCTTTCTCACAATGCTTGGCTTTATCATGATTTATTTTGTCAGATTCAGGAAATTCGCTTTTCTGCCCCTCCTTTTTTCTATCATCATTTTCTCATATGCAATCAAAAAATTTGCTGATGCAACAGTTGGAAGCATTGTTGGCGAGGGTATTATCAATGGAGAGCATACTACATGGGGGCTTGGAATAGGCTTTTATTTGGCTTTGCTTTCATTTATTTTGCTTGCAGTAAAGGTGACATATCATGAGATTGGAAGAGGCAGCTAAATATGCAGCTGATCTCCTGCACAGTTTGCCCAAAAAGAGTAAGGTGCGTGTAATAGGACATGTTGATGCAGATGGCATAGCATCAGCCAGCATCGTTGCTATCTCGCTTGCTAGGGCGGGATATCGCTTTCACATTTCTATCGAAAAAACAAGGATGGATCTTATAAAGGATATTGAAAAGGAGGAAAATGACTTAATAATATTCACAGATATCGGAAGCGGATATTTAAAGGAAATGAAAAATCTGGGATGTAATGTAATTGTGCTTGATCATCACATCGCCAACGAAGAAGATATTCCATCAAATGTGATGTATGTCAATGCCCGCCTTTATGGCTTGGATGGCAGCAGGGAGGCGTGCGGGGCAAGCGTCGCCTATGCCTTTGCCATGGCATTGGATGAAGAAAATGTTGATCTTTCCCAGCTTGCGATTGCTGGCATGATAGGAGATAAGCAGGAAATTGCAGGATATAACAAAGAGATAGTGGAACAGGGGATGGGCGAGGGATATGTTGAGGAGAGGGAGGAATATATTCTTATAGGAAGGAGTTTGAAAGAGATGCTTGAAAATTCTCTCGAGCCATATTTTACCGATTTTTTCAATGCCGCTCCTTTCCTTGAAAAACTCGGGATAGAGCCACAAACAAGATTTGAGGAACTTGATGAAGAAAAAAGGAAGAAGTTGCTTTCCGCCCTCACCCTCAAATTGATAGAGCAGGGGTGCAGCGATGTTGAATGGAAGAAAACATTCTATTATGGCAAAAATTATGGTAATCTCCATGATTTAGCATCGAAGCTTAATGCATGCGCCCGCCTCAATGAAGCTGGCTTAGGAATTAGTTTATGCTTAATGGATGTACAGGCTATGGATAAAGCAGAAATTGTTCAGGAGAAGTATCGGGAGGAAATAAGAAAGGAGATGAAGGAACTGGAGAGAAAGGAGCCATATGAAAGAAAAAATTTCATATATTTCTATGTCGATAAAGCCCCTCTTGCAGGAGTGCTTGCAGGGCTAGCGTTAAAATACCTCCCAAAATTCAATGCAGGAAAGCCAGTATTTGCTCTATCATACAATGAAATGATAGACATTTCGGCAAGGGCTGACGAAAAGATGGTTAAGGAAGGATTAAATCTTGGAGAGGCAATAAAAAAAGCAGCGGAGAGCGTAGGCGGCATAGGAGGAGGGCATCCAATAGCGGCGGGCGGAAAAATACCGAAGGAAAAGGAGGAGGAATTTCTTGAATTACTTGACAAAGAGCTGGAAAAATGAAGAGGCTTATAATTTGTGAAAAGAATATTGCGGCAAGGAGAATAGCATACATTCTCTCCAATGGAAAAGCAAAACAGGGGAGAATATATGGCATTCCATACTACTATTTTGATGATACGATTATTGTGGGTCTTAAGGGGCACATAAAAAAACTGGATTTTCCAAAAGAATATGCAAAGTGGAGCCAGATTGAGCCAAAGAAACTCATTGATGTTGAGCCAGTTAAAAAAATCGGAGAATGGAGAATTGCAAATGCAATAAGAAAGCTTGCTTCACAGGCAAAGAGCGTTATAATTGCCACTGATTATGATAGAGAAGGAGAGCTTATAGGCGTAGAAATAATGGATTTGCTGCCTAAAAACATTGAAGTAAAGCGTGCCAGATTCAGCGCCATCACTCCAGGGGAAATAAAAAAAGCATTTGAGCAACTTGAGGAAGTTGATTTTAATCTCGCCAAATCAGCGGAGGCGAGGCAGTATATTGATTTAATATGGGGAGCTAGCTTAACTCGCTTTATATCTCTCGCTTCTGAACAGCTTGGAAAGGATTTTTTATCTGTGGGGCGTGTTCAATCGCCAACACTTGCCCTTATAGTAGAAAGGGAGAAAGAGATACAGGATTTTGTTCCCAAGCCTTTCTGGAAAATAAAGCTCCGCATAGAAAAAAATGGTATTGAATTTGAGGCGGAATATCCTGAAGTGATATGGGATGAAGAGAAGGCAAAGGAAATTTATGAAAAAGTTAGGAGAGCGAAGGAAGGAATAGTTACCCATTACGAATGCAAATTAAAGCAGGATGTGCCTCCGCCTCCTTTTGATACAACCACTTTTCTGAAAGAGGCATCGCATCTCCGCATCTCCGCCCCTCAAGCCATGAAGGTGGCGGAAGAACTTTACATGAATGGTTTGATTTCATATCCAAGAACAGATAATACTGTATATCCTCCTTTGCCTTTCAAAAATATTTTGCAGAAACTGGCAAAAGTGTATCCGAAAGAGGTGAGAGAAGTGCTTTCGATGATGCGCAGCAAGCCGGTGGCGGGTAAAAAATTCAGCAAGGACCATCCTCCAATTCATCCTGTAGATGCTGCAAAACTCGATGGCATTCATGCAAAAATATATGATTTGATTGCCCGCCGTTTTATGGCCACTCTGAGCAAGAATGATGTGCTTGAGGTGAAAAAGGCAAAGATAAATGTGGAGGGCATAGAATTTGTGGCAGATGGGCTGATAATCAAGGAGAAAAACTGGAGAAAGGTTTATCCAACAAAAATCAAGGAAAAAGTTTTACCTGATTTGAAGAAAGGAGAAAAGGTTAAAATTATAGGGGCAAGAAAAATAAAAGATAAGACGAAACCGCCAAAAAGATACACGCAGGGTAGCCTCATTGTTGAGATGGAAAAGCTTGGATTGGGAACGAAGGCGACAAGGCATGAAATCATAGGCAAGCTATATGAAAGAAATTACATAAAGGGGCGCAGCATCACGCCCACGCCCGCCGCATTTGCTGTCGTGGATGCCTTGAAGGAGGGAGCGGAGATAATAACAAAGCCAGATATGACAGCACATCTCGAGCAGGAGATGGATAAAATTGCGGAAGGAAAGAAAAGTTTTGAGGAAGTTGTGGAGGAGTCGAAAGAGATATTGCGGAAAGCATTTGAGCTACTTGAAAAAAAGGAGGATGAGATTGGGGAGGCAATTAAGGAGGCGGTGGAAAAACAGAACTATTTTGGGAAATGCAATAAATGTGGAGGAGATTTAATTTTAATAAAATCTGGCAAGGGAAAAAGATTCATCGGATGTTCAAATTTTCCAAAATGCAGCAATAGCTATCCACTCCCTCAAAAGGGTAGCGTGTATTTTGAAGGAGAATACTGCAGCAAATGCGGGGCGCCGATGATAACAGTAATATATAAAGGCAAGAAATGGAAGAAATGTGCAGATACAAATTGTGGAAAAAATTAGGCTCCTCCTTTCCTTTCCTTAGATTTTGGTCTAAGTCGTTTTGAACCACATCTCCTGCATTTATCTGCCTTAAGCGGGTTGCGGGCGTTACAATTCATGCATATGAGTTTGTTCAGCATTCTTGCCTCTGCCTCAGGAAATCGAGCCATGATGAGTAAATATGCCTCGTTTATAAATATTTGGATTAAATTTTCTCGTATTCCTCAAGCGCCGCCTCCATATTTTCCACATATTCCTTCAGATTTGATTTGAGAAACTCCTTTATTGCCTTTTCTTGGTATTCTATCGCTTCTTCATAATGTATTCTATCCTCTTCTGTTAGCTCCATGCCTGTGTAGGCAATGTAAAATTCATATGCTCTCAAAGTTATGTCCATTATATAATTCGGATCTTCATTAGTTATCAATTCCTTTTTCATTTCTGATCTTGCCCCAGCTGCAATGTTTTTCCACCAAATTCTGACTTTTTCAGTATCTGTCCAAAACCATTGCTCACATCCTCCATACTTATCCCACTTATTTCCAGCCTCATTTTCATCTTCTGGATATACAATCCTTATCACAATATTATTTTTCATTCTGACAGGTGTTAAGCCAAGAGAGGTTTCTGCAGGTATCCACCCATAGCCTGGGCAATAATACTCGCATATATAGTGCATGTCATACCACAGCCCGGAAGCATTCATCCAAGGCCAAGTGAGTAGAACAAGGAGTACTCTTGCAGGCACACCATTTGCCCGAAAGAGGGCGGCGCCAAGATTTGCCCTTCCGGTGCAGCTTCCACCAAGTAAAAGAGTAGAGGCAGCATCCATATATTTTGCCCATCCTGAGAAACGATTGGGAGAAAGTAAGGTTAGAATGATGCGGATAAAACCTCTTGTTCTATGCTGAGAAGTATAGTTAACGATGTTGTTTGCAAGCGTAATTAAATTTTCATCTGGTGGCATTAATTGTTTCGCTTTCCACAAAATGAGGTTATTATTTGCCTGAATTGCTTTTGTTGATGAAAGCCATAACTTAGTATTTTCAGGAAGTTCATTATCTGACGGAATTTTTATGTAATCTGGGAGATTGAAGCTTCTATTTATAGCGAGTACCCAGAAATCGAAATGAAGAATACGCTCTTCAAATGCTTCCATTTTTCCCACCTTAAAGCAGAGTAATTTATTTGGCTCCATATTTTCCTGTGAAACAATAAAGTATCTTTTTAGTGGCAGAGATGTATCATTTCTTATTCTAATTAATATGGGAATCTGGTCTCCATATATTTGAGGAATGCTATAAAATATGGTAAAGGAATCTATATCATGTAAAGCTGTGATTCTCACCCTAAATTCACCATATAACAAATCGAAAGCATGGGATTCTGATAAAGTAATATCCTTGGCAGGATATAAAGAGGATAACATTGCAAAAACAATAATAAATATTATAGATGATCTTCCCCTTCCCATAACAATTTAATTGATGCTAATATAAATTGTTTGCTAAACATATTTATACCATTCATGTTGTATATATTGGTGAGATAATGGAAAGGTTTTGTGTTATTCTATCTATAGCTGTACTTATTTGCACATCCTTTTCATTACCTTCTGAAAAGGCGGGAGATGTTGATATAAAGTTTTGTGAATACAATGGAGAATGGAATAAGACTTATGGGGGTGCGGAAGATGATTGGGCATATGAAGTTCTGCCCCTTGCCAATGGCTACATTGTTGAAGGCATAACTGCTTCATATGGAGCTGGAAAATCTGATATATGGCTTATAAGGTTAGATGAGAATGGAAATGAGATGTGGAACAAAACTTATGGAGGAAAAGATCTAGAATATGCGTTCGATATAATATCCGTAGAAGATGGCTATATCATTGCCGGGCAAACCTTCTCTTTTTCCAGAGGATTTGGAGACGGATGGATCATTAAGATAGATGGGAGTGGAAATGAAATATGGAATAGGACATATGGAGGAAAAGGAGATGATGATGCAAGATGTATTTTGCAAATAGATGATGGCTATATATTTGCTGCTGGCTCCCGCTCATTTGATGAAAGCGGGGCTGTATGGGTTGTGAAATTGGAAGAAGAAGGAAATGAGATATGGAACAGGAGCTATGGAGGAAAAGAGCATGAGATAGGATTTTCCATTATTAAAGCTAAAGATGGCTATCTTGTAGGAGGAATAACTCATTCTTTCGGGCATGGAGGCTACGATATATGGATCATTAAAATAGATGAGAATGGAAATGAGATATGGAATAAAACTTATGGAGGAAAGGGGGATGAGTATGGCGGAATATTATTAGAGGCAGATGATGGCTACATAATTCTGGGAGAAACTTCCTCTTATGGAAAAGGTGGGCTTGATATATGGCTCATTAAAGTAGATGAAAATGGAAATGAAATATGGAATATTACTTTCGGAAGCGGGGGAGATGATTATTGTGGAGGGAATGGTGCAATATGTAAGGCGGGGGATGGCTACATATTTGTGGCATCAAGGGATGCTTCTTTTCCATCAAAAGGAGATTTATGGATTGTTAAAGTGGATAGAGATGGAAAAGAAGAATGGGAGAGGGTGCTTGGAGGGGCTTTCTTTGATTACGGCACAGCCATAAAGGGGGCAGGCGAGGGATATATTGTGGCAGGAATAACATCTTCTTTTGGAGCTGGAAAAACGGATGCATGGGTACTGAGGATCTTTCCACCACCATTTAGCATAACTATTTCTGGAGGACTTGGAATAAAAATAATTATCGGAAATAATGGAATGGAGGAGATAAGAAATATGGAATGGAGTGTGGAAATGGAGGGACTCATATTCTTTGGTGCAACATCTTCTGGCAGCATAGATAAGTTATCTCCAGGCGAAGAATATATGATACGAATGCTCCCATTTGGCATTGGTTCAGGCAGACTCACGATAAGGCTAGGGGAATTTTCGAAAAATATCGACTTCTTCATCATCGGTCCATTTGTTTCAATAAAATAATGCGTGCAAAATCAAAATATTGTGCTTGAATGAATGAAAATGTCATATTTATCAAAAATTTGCCAAGTTTAAAAATATGGACAGATAGCCTTCTAATCGATGTTATGTGGATATTGGATATAAATATGCTTCTATATCACTAATAACCCTTATAAAAAAATTTTTGTAACAGTTTTGTATATAGTATAGGGCGAGAGTATGAAAAGAATATTAACTCTAAATGTTCTCCTCATCTTATTAATTCTCGGTTTAATAGGTATTAAATGCTATCTCGTCACAGATGTAAAAGCTGCTCCCGGCGTAACCTTATATGTTGGTGGCACAGGTCCGGGAAATTACACAAGCATACAGGCTGCAATAGACGATGCAAGCAGTGGGGATACTATTTTTATCTACAATGGCACATATTATGAAAATCTCTATATCAATAAATCCATCAACCTTGTTGGAGAAAGCATAAATGGAGTAATAATAAATGGGAGTGGTGCAGGAGATGTGATACTCATTAATGAGACAAGCTGGGTTAATATGAGTGATTTCACAGTAACATATGGTGGCAGTTTAAGTGGAAATGCTGGCATACGGGTATATCATTCAACACATGTAAGTATTAAAAACTTGAATATTTCCGAGAATGAAATAGGGATACGTATAGAATATTCTTCACATAATATAATTTCTAATAATTTGGTTACAGGTAACAGAAACAAAGCTCTTTTATTTACGGGAGCTAACATTCCAACATACTACAGCAACAATAATACAGTTTCAAACAATATAATTTCCAATAATTTGGGTGGAGGAATTTATTTGGAATCATACTGTGAAAATAACCTAATCATAAATAATACTTGCACACACAATGGGTATGATGGCATCCAAATCATTGGAGCTGGTGTGACCCAACGAAACACTGTGGATAAAAATAATTTTTCAAATAATGCTCGTTATGGAATCTATTTGCTATCTAACAATAACATTGTTACTAACAACACATGTAATTATAATGGATTGTATGGAATATATTTTGAGGGAGCCGATTATAACTACCTTAACAACAATTCCTTTTCCCACAATCAGTATGGCATATATATTAATACAAACAGCAATAATAATAACATATCAAATGTCATCTGTTATGGAAATACAAAAGCTGCAATTTATTTAAGAGATACCTTGGACAACATTATATGGAAGAGCATATGTTCCTCTAGCCCATATGGGATATTTATTGAGAATAGCACGAATACCACTATCCTGTATTCAACAATAGTTTCCAATACAGAGGGTGTTTGTATTTCTGGCGATATATCAAGTGGCATCTACATTCACTATTGCAATATTTCTCACAACACAATATACGGCGTTAACAACTCCGCCACCATTGTTGTCGATGCAGAGCATAACTGGTGGGGAGATTCAAGCGGCCCATATGATCCATCTAATGATACTCTCACTGGAGGATTATACAACCCAAGTGGTAAAGGAGATAATGTAACAGATTATGTGGATTACTATCCATGGTGGGACTCCCCAGCAGGAGCCATTCCTCCTGAAATTGTGGATAATACTCCTGGTGTTGCTACAACAGGGGATGCTTTTACATTCAATGCAAGTGTAACTGATAGTGTTGGTGTTGCTGGAGTATATGTGGAATATTGGTATGATGCAGGA
>JAGHBD010000129.1 GCA_021161135.1 Thermoplasmata archaeon | reverse complement strand
CAACTGTAGCTATTAATTTAGCAATAGCAAATAACGCACTCCTTTATGACTGCGATGTTGAAGAGCCAAATGCAAATATTTTCGTAAAAGCCTCTCTGGAAAAAATAGAAGATGTTGTTCTGATGAACCCAGTTTTTGATTTGAATAAATGCACCTTCTGTAAAAAATGCTCTGAATTCTGTAAATACAATGCTATCGCTGTTTTATCCTCGGATATTCTTTTCTTTCCTGAATTGTGCTCAGGATGTGGAGGATGTAAAATTGTTTGCCCTCACGATGCCATATCAGAAGGGAAAAGAAAAATTGGAGAAATATATCATGGAAAGGGATTAATAGAGATATATCAGGGATTGCTAAACATTGGGGAGGCGAGGGCAACGCCTGTTATATCGCATCTTAAAAATTACATAAGGAAAGATGGTCTTTCTATTCTGGATGCTCCCCCTGGCAATGGTTGTCCAGCTATAGAAACGATGCATCATTCTGATTTCGTTATTTTAGTTACGGAACCTACTCCCTTTGGCTTGCATGATTTGAAAATAGCTGTTGAAATTGTTAGAAAATTTGGCATTCCTTTTGGAGTCGTGATAAACAGGCATGGGCTCGGAAATCAAAATGTAGAAAAGTTTTGCATGGAGGAAGGAATAGATATTCTTATGAAAATTCCTTATAAAAGAGAGATTGCTGAGATGTATTCAAAAGGTACCCCTCTCGTAAGCAAAAAGGAATGGAAGGAAAAATTTGTGGAATTAAAGGAGGCAATATGATAGTATACGGCCCCGTAGCATCATGGCGGCTCGGGCGTTCTCTGGGAATAGATTTGATTAATTCTGCAAAAACATGCTCTTTTGATTGCATTTATTGCCAACTTGGAAGAACTGTTCATCTTACAATAGAAAGAAAAAAATTTGTTGAGGATGAGGACATAATGAGGGAGATAGATTCTCTACCACCTGTAAAAGCAGATGTGGTGACCTTTTCAGGCACAGGGGAGCCCACATTGGCGAAAAATCTGGGTATGGCTGCAGAATATGTAAAGAAGCTTAACCTACCTACTGCAATATTAACAAATTCCTCCTTGTTTTGGCGAGAGGATGTGAGGGAGGATTTGAAAAAAATAGACTGGATTATAGCAAAGCTTGATGCACCTGATGAAAAAATTTTCAGAAAAATAAACCGCCCTCATGAGAGCATTGATTTTGATGAAATGATCGAAGGAATGAAAAAGGTGGCGAGAAATGCAAAGAAATTTTCTTTGCAAATGATGTTTGTGAAGGAAAATGCCCTTTACGCGAGCGAAATGGCAGAAATAGCTAAGGAAATTAAGGCTCACGAAATACAGCTGAATACTCCTCTCCGAAAATCGCCAGTCAAACCATTAAGTAAGAAAGATATGGAAAAGATTGCAGAGTATTTTGAAGGAATGAATGTAAAGGAGGTTTATTCTTCTTCTCCCCCTGAAGTAAAACCGATTGATTACATGGAGGTTTTAAGGAGGCGCCCTGAATGAAGCAAGTTGCTATAGCAAGTGGAAAGGGAGGGACAGGAAAAACAAGTCTCGTTGCTTCCTTTGCAAATTTTGCAGATGCAATTATTGCTGATTGCGATGTAGATGCTCCCAACCTCCATCTTATTTTAAAGCCAGAAATTTTGGAAAAAATACCATTTGAGGGAATGGAACTGGCAAAAATAGAGGAGGATAAATGCATAAAATGCGGGAAATGCGAGAAAGCTTGTAGATTTGGAGCAATAGAAGATTTCAAAGTTATTGAGGAGAAGTGTGAGGGATGTGGAGTTTGTCAGCTTGTATGTCCTGTTGATGCAATACACCTGCATAAAAGAGTTACAGGGTATGTTTTTGTCTCCAGAACAAGATTTGGCGGCTTCGTTTATGGGCTCCTTTCACCTGGAGAGGAGGCAAGTGGTAAATTAGTTAGTCAAGTGAGGAAAAAAGCAGAGGAAATGGCAAATAAAGAAGGGAAGGAGATGATAATAATTGATTCGCCTGCAGGGATTGGCTGCCCAGTTATTGCCTCCATAGGGAATACGAACTTGGTTGTTATTGTCACGGAGCCCACCATGGCTGCCATTCATGATATGGAGAGGGTGCTCAGCACAGCAGAGCATTTTAGGGTTAAAACTGTTGTTGTAATAAATAAACATGATATTAACGAAGAAATGAGTAAAAAAATAGAGGAGTTTTGCAGGAGGAGAAGCATTGATATAATCGGCAAGATACCATTCAGCAAGAAATTTGTTGAAGCAATGATTGAAGGAAAAAGCGTAGTTGAATATGATAACGAGATTGCAAGAATAGTGAAGAACATATGGGAGAATATAGAAAAAATGCTTGAATATGAAGGTAAAGATAATTTATGACAATAAGGCGATGAAGGGTTTTAAAAAGGCATGGGGCTTTTCGTGTTTAATAGAACATAATATAAATTTGCTTTTCGACACGGGAGGAAGATACGGCATACTGAAACATAATCTGGATAAATTTGGCATAGATTTAAAAGAGATAGATGCTATCTTTATCTCTCATAGCCATTGGGATCATGCAGGAGGGCTGAAAAAATTGAAATTTGACGGAAAAATATTCGTTCCCCCATCATCTAAATTAAAAGGAATTAGAGTGGGTAATGAGGAATTTCTGCCAAATTTTATTTCAACTGGAGAAATAAATGGAGAGCAATCTTTGATTGTAAAAGATGGTGAGAAACTCATTATATTCACTGGCTGTAGCCATAATGGGCTGGAAAATGTTATAAAGGTAGCCGAAAAATATGGCAAGATATATGGCATCATAGGGGGATTTCATGATTTTAAGAACATAGATATACTCAGCAAATTCCCCTTAGTGATGCCCTGCCACTGCACAAAACTGAAGAAGCAGATAGAAGCCTTTCCAAATGCTTTGGAATGCATGGCTGGTAAAGAGGTGGAATTGTGAAATATGATGAATTTTTCTCCTCCCTGCTTGGCAGGAAAATTTTGGAGAGGGAAGCAGAATATGTTGCCAAATATGCATCAGGAACAATAGCAAGCGTTGGCTGCGGAACTGGAAAGATAGAAGAGCGGATAGAGGAGATTTCTGGTGAAAAAATAATAGGCGTAGAAATAGATGATGAAATGCTTGCAGTAGCCAAGGAGAGGATAGATGTTGTAAAGGCAAGTGCAACAGCGCTGCCCTTCAAAAATGATTCTTTAGATGCCATCATTTTTATAACATCGCTGGAGTTTATTGAAGATTACAGAAAAGCGATTGAAGAGAGTTATAGAGTATTAAAGGCTAAAGGGAAGATTATCGCTATATTGCTTAACACCTCGTCACAATATTTTAAAAGAAAATACGAAGCAGGAGGATATATAAGGAAATATATGAAGCATTTTGATGTTGATAGTATTCAGGATTACATAAAAATTTTTTTCAATACAAAGGTAGAGGGGCTATTTGAAATCGTGGAAAACGAGTTATATGTTCCAGGGAAAAGTGTATATGGAGTGCTTGGGATAAAAGAGGCATAATATGCCGGTGTCTTTAAAAATCATAGCCAGAAAAGAAAAATTTCTTCTTCTGCTTCTTCTCATTTTACTTTTTCTTTCTGTAACCAGGCCTGAAAACATTAAGAATTACCATCGCTTCATTCACTGGCAGACCATTGGCATATTAGCAGGGCTTCTTTTAATTTCGTCGGGGTTAAAAGATAGTGGAGTGCTACATATACTGGCAAAAAGACTACTTTCTCATATCCACACAGAGCGAAAGCTTGCTTTATTTTTAATTCTCCTCACCGCCTTTTTTTCTTCTTTCATGACAAATGATGTTGCTCTTTTCGTTGCAGTTCCTTTTGCAATAAGCATGCAAAATTTGTTGAGTGGAGATGTTTCTAAAATAATAGTTTTTGCGGCAATTTCTGCAAACGTTGGCTCTTCTCTAACACCCATAGGAAATCCGCAAAATATCTTTATATGGCAAAAATGGGGTATTTCTTTTTCATCGTTTATCCTGTATCTTTTCCCTCTCACACTTGCTCTTCTCTCTATACTTCTAATTTTTGCCTTTCTATCTTTTAGGAATAACAGGCTGGAGATAATGGAAAAAGGCATTTCTTTTGATAAATTTCTCGCCATCTCTTCTTTTTCCTTAATTATCATCTATCTTTTACTCCTCCAGCTTGATCTCGTTTTTTATATTCTTCCTGTTGTTTTTCTCTTCTATCTTTTTCTTTTCCCCTCCGTAGTTAAAAGAACGGATTGGTCACTTCTTCTCATTTTTATTATCATTTTCATTGATTTTCAGTGTATTTCAAACCTTAGTATAATCCAAAGAATTATGGAAAATACTGGGATGGATGCTTTTCTATTTTCCACTATTTTATCCCAGATTATGAGTAACGTTCCTGCAACAATCTTCATATCCAATTTCTCTAATGAATGGCTTAAAATTGCATATGGAGTAAATGTAGGAGGAAATGGTTTTGTAATTGCTTCCTTGGCTAACATAATTGCCATTAGATTGAGTAAAAGGAAACTATGGAAAGAGTTTCATAAATATTCGCTACCCTTCTTTTTATTAAGTGCCATAATAGCATACTCTATTTTGCAATTCATATTATAGCCTTTTTGCGCACAACATTACAACATCCTGCCACTCTATTCTTTTTCTATGGAAAGGAAGGGATGCCTTTATAGGAAATTTATATTCTCTCTCCTCGACAATTCTCCATTTTTGACTGGAGAATAAATTTTTAATAAATTCCACTCCTTTTTTAAGATGAAGAGAATATATTGTTTTGCTAACATCCATTGCCTTTTGCACAAAAATTCTGTCAGCCATTCTATTTGCATACTGTGCTCCAAAAGGAGGGTTCATTATGACTGTATCAACCCTTTCAGCAAACTCTTCAACATCCATAACATAGAATTCAACTTCAACACCAATCCTCTCCGCCTCTTCTTTTGCAATCCTCACCATCTCCTTATCAACATCTATAGCCACCACTTTTTTAGCTCCAAGCAAAGCAGCGCCAATAGCAAAAATTCCTGTTCCACAGCCAAAATCAGCAATCTTTTTCTCATAAATATCGCCATTATGAAAGGCAAGCCACAGTATGTCGGCGGCTATAGGCGCGGGCGTCGAATATTGCTCAAGCTCAACTTTTATTGCTGCCGGCTGCCTTATCTTCTGCAAAAGCAGCTCCAAATCCTTTTTCTTCACAGAATCATTAATTCTTTAAAAATATAAAAAGAAAGGGTTAAAGGAGGTATATGGCGTATCCGCCGCCAATGTTGAATATAGTTGCTTTGAGTCGTATCTGAGCTTCATGTCCTGCTACATCAATTGCTGTTATCTTTATTTCCTGTGTGCCAAACATAGTTTCATCAAGAACATAACTGATACTTGCACCTCCCTCTGCCTTCAATTCATCGTTTACGAATAATTTTGTTGTTACCACTCCGGAAGCTGTATCTGAAGTGCTTGCTGCAATTGTTATTTTTCCTATTATTATGGCTCTATTTCCAGCAAGTGGAATTATTGGTCTATCTGCGATATAGAGATAGTTCTTCGGTTTTTCAACAATTATTTGTGGTAAATTTAAATCAACATTCACTGTCTCTCTTTTAACATCTTCTTTATTACCTGCCTTATCGATACTGTAGAATTCTACGAGATGGGAACCATCATAAAGAGTAATTTCTCCACCATCATACTCGGTCCATTCTCCTCCATCTATTCTATATAATGTGCTTGTTACACCGCTTGCCTCATCATATGCCTCAAAATATATTTTTGCGGGAGAGACATACCATCCATTCTCACCATCTGGTTCTTCTGGTATTATGTGCATGGTTGTTGTTGGCTCTCCTCCTCCCACCTGTATGAGGAAGTGACTAACGTGTGCGTTGCCAAATGTATCTCTAGCCTCAACATACAAGTTGTGCATGCCTGCTGATAGAGTGAAGGGTGTTTCATACAACATTAATTCTCCATCGTCGATTCTGTATCTTATCTCTCCTACTCCGCCGCCATCATCTACAGCTGAAAGGATTATGAGTGTTGAAGGAGTTATCTGGTATCTTGCGGTTGGTGTGATTTCCCATATTCCATCAAATGAGATATTTATTACGGGCCCTTCTACATCAAGATGATATTTTTCAATGTGGTGCTTCTCTTCATTACCCCATGCATCAACAGCCCAGTATTCAATTATATGCAATCCCGCTCCATATATACCATAGAATTCATTGAATTGGAATTCTATTTCTTCATTCCAATTTCCTTCATGGAGTACGCCATCTATTTTATAATATATCTTCCAAGCCACTCCATCATCATTTGCGTAGATATGCATAACCGAGGTTCTCTCAACGCATTTACCAGCTAATGGAGAAACTTCACTCCGAGAGGTAGGAGGTGTGTTATCCACTCCGGCTGCTGCTTTTGGTGAGAGCATATTTTCATTCCAAGCAAGTCCCCATACATAACCTTCATAAATGCCAACATTAGTGGTATTAACTCCAGTATCATTATAAAGGATCCATGCACTTCCATTCCAATAATACATACCAACTATCTGATCCTCAGTAATCTTGATAGCATCTAAATCTTCCTGTGTATAATAGATACGAATTTCTATTGGCCATATAATTACACTTTCATTTTCAACAATCACATCAATGTAATTTCCTACTGCTTTGACACCGCCTGGCAAATCATCCGCAGGGTTGTCTGTATAGGAAAGTATTGTCACATTGGTTGAATCGGTTGTTTTTATATCTATCTCTGTATTCGCCTCTTCCATAGCATCTATGATGGCGGAGCCGGAAACCTCCTCACTGTGGACACCCCCCACAGATGCTTTTATCCATGGGTCAAAAATCACATTGCCCTCTACTCCATCCCCAAGACCAGAAGGATTCAACGTTGCATTATAAGGACCGCTATCATCACCCCACCAGTTATAGGTGGCATTTACAGGGTCTGTTTGAGTGCTATCTGTCCAGAGGCCCCATCCATTGCCATAAATATTGTTATAGTGTATCTGAACATTTGTTGGGCTCGGGTCTCCATAACCGTAATTCCACACATCTATGGCATCGTAAGTGGTGTTAGTTATTTCGTTATACAAAATAGATACATTGGTTACATTATTAGCAATGCT
>JAGHBD010000025.1 GCA_021161135.1 Thermoplasmata archaeon | reverse complement strand
CCATAGAACACTCCATTTATTATTGCAGGAGACCATGTAAATGCTGCATCTGTTGAATACACCCATTTTAAAGTTCCATTAAGTAAAATAGCAAAAAATTTTCCACTGGAAGAACCAGTGTATATTGTCCCATTAGAATCAATAGTAATATCTTCTATCCATCCACCAAGCCTAATTTTTCCATTTTTCTTTTCCATCTGGAGTAAATGCATAGAGATAACCTTCCCATGTTCCAACATATATTGTTCCGTCCTCACCTATTGCAGGAGATGCCTCAATCCATGGCACTCCGTATTTTGTTTCACTGAATATTTCTCTTGCCCATTTTACTGTTCCATTGGGATTTATTGCATAAATTGCTCCATTTCCTTTATTACTTTCTCCACCAACGTATATAGTTCCATCATTTGCTATAACAGGAGAGTCTTTTATTACACCTGTTTTCACCTTCCACTTTATCTTTCCTTCGTTCATGCTTGTGTCATATTCACTTCTTCCTGTGTGCTGGGCATCGTGGCAGTACATGGGCCATGGGCGAGATGATGTATTTTCATCTTTCTCTATAGTTTCTGCAAAGCTAATAGAGAGCATCGTTATTGCTACGAGTAATGTGACATAAATTCGCATGATAATGAAAATGTTTGTTGTTTTAAAAAATTAACAACATTCATATTTTTAGATGCGAAAAATGAGGGTGGAAACTTATTTTAGGAAATATCCCCAATGAAAAGTTTAAATGCTCCATTGAAATAAGAGAGAGATGGATATAGAAAAGATTGCGAGGAAATATGCTTTGCTAAACGCTGCCAGATATGGAGGGAAGGCCAATTTGAAAGCTGTTATAGGCAAAGTAATGGCTGAAGTTAAAGGAGAGGCGAAGGAAATAATACCTATCGTAAAAGAAATTGTTGAGGAAATAAATTCACTCTCGCCAGAAGAACAGAAGGTAGAAATGGAAAGATTGGGTATAAAAGAGGAGGGCAGGAAAAAAGAAAAAAGAAAACTTCCTCCTTTGCCCCATGCTAAAAAAGGAGAGGTTGTAACTCGTTTTCCTCCAGAGCCAAATGGCTATCTTCATATCGGGCATGCCAAAGCAGCGTTTGTGGATTATGAATATGCACGCATGTATGACGGCATTTTTATCCTCCGTTTCGACGACACCAATCCAGCAAATGAAAGAAAGGAATTTTATGATGCGCAGAAGGAGGATTTAAAATGGCTCGGTATAGAATGGGATAAAGAATATCGCACTTCAGATAACCTTCCAAAACATTATGAACTGGCAAAAAAACTTTTGGAAGAAGGAAATGCCTACATATGCACATGCAGTGAGGAAGAGATAAGGAGAAATAGGAGGGAAATGAGAGAATGCATTCATAGAAATGAGAGCGAGCTGGAATGGAATGATTTTATTAAAATGAAGGAAGGGGAGGCGGTAATGCGTCTTAAGGGAGATATGAAATCGAATAATACGGCAATGCGTGATCCTGTGCTCTTCCGCATAATAGAACATCCTCATCCCATACATGGGAAACGGTTTCGCGTATGGCCAACCTATGATTTTTATGGAGCGGTAGAAGATTCTCTTTCCGGCGTTACACATCCTTTCAGAAGTAAGGAATATGAGTTGAGAGACGAGGTATATTTTTACCTGCTTGATTTACTTGGCCTGAGGAAGCCGCATCTCATGGAATTTTCCCGTCTTGAGATAAAAGGAATGCCAGTTTCAAAAAGAAAAATAAAGCCCCTTATTGATGAAGGCAAAGTAATGGGGTGGGATGACCCACGCCTCCCAACGCTCCGCGGGCTGAGGAGGCGGGGCATTGTGCCAGAAGCCATAAAAGAATTTGTCCTCTCGCAGGGCATATCGAAGGCGGAGGCAGTTGTAGCCTTTGAAAATCTCGAGGCAATTAATAGGAAAATTCTTGATGGGAAGGCAAGAAGATATTTCTTCGTCCCACAACCTGTTAAAGTTATAGTTAGAGGGCTTGAAGAAAAGGAAGTGGAGCTGAAATACCATCCATCTGTTGATATGGGTAAAAGAAAAGTGAAAGTCGGCAACGTAATTTATATTCCAAAAAGTGATGCAGAAAAACTGCAAGTAGGCGAGATATTTAGGCTTAAGGATTTGTGTAATGTGATGGTAGAAAAAATAGGGAATGAAATTATGGGCGAGTTTGCTGGAGATGAGCTAATTGATGGAATTGATAAGGTGCAGTGGGTGGGAGAGGAGCATGTGGAAATGGAGGTTTTGATACCTCGCCTGCCTTTCAAAAATGGAGAGTTTGATGAAAAAAGCTTGGAAATTGTGAGAGGATATGCAGAGAAAAATGTTGAGGAAATAAAGCATGGCGAGATAGTGCAGTTTGAGCGATTTGGCTTTGTGAGGATAGAGAGGAATGAAGGGATAAAAGGCATAATGGCCCATCGCTAATAAAACGCTAAGCTCCCTTCTTTCATTGCCTTTTCCATTCCTTTGTTGAGAGCATACAGGCCGATAATAATAAATATTACGACGAGAAAAGATAGAATTACAATATATTCCATAGATTTTTCAGGTGAAACAATGGAAATTCTCATTCCCTCTATTGAATAGTAAAACGGGATGAAAGTGGCGATTTTCTGCAGATATGATGGAAGAACAGATACAGGGAAATAAACGCCTGAAAAAAACATTGTTATATTCTGTATGAGAGGAATAGTCTGTCCAATATTTTTAACCCATATCGTGAGTCCGCTGAAAAGCATACCAATGCCACTCATCATTAAAATGGACAGGGCAAAAATAATGAATGTAAAAATATTCGCTGCAAGATGCACATGATATACAAAGTATCCGACAGCCAGAAATATGACAGTAGAAAGGAGTCCCATAAAGCAACCAAAAATCGTATATGAAATAATTATAGTTGTAATCTTCGTAGATGAAAGGAGGATTGATTCAAGAGTTCCCATCATCATTTCATTTCTCAAAGCAATGGATGACGAACTCATAACACTCCATAGAAAACTCCATCCAATTGAGCCAAGCAGTAGATATGTTACAAAATCCTGTTTATATGGAAGAAGAGCATCTGGCATCTTCTCTCCGAACATACTGCCAAAGAGGATGAAATAGAAAAGGTTAAAGAGCATGTTAAGGAACATCGCAGAGAAAGCGAGGCGATAGGTAAATAAGATTTTGAAATCCCTTTTTATGAAAATCCCTATCTTTTTAATTTCCTCTATCATTTTTAATCACCATCATAAAGATGTCCTCGAGAGATGGTTTGGCTGTAGAAATGCCTTGCAATTCTATTTTTTTCTCCCTCGCTATCTCCACAATTTCATTTAACATCTCCCCCACATTTTCTGCTTTTATTTCCACTCTTTCATTAACAATCTCTCCCCCAATTTCGTCGGCAAGTAACGATGGATCGCTGCATTCTATTATTATCTTCTTGTAGTTCCAGTATTTATTCTTGAGTTCATCCACTTTCCCTTCGAGTACTTTCCTGCCTCTATTGAGTATCAAAACACGATGGCACATCTCTTCTATTTCGTAGAGGTTATGAGAAGTCCATATTATCGTTTTATCCCTAAACTCCTTTTTTATGAGCTCTTTTATTTCATATGATGTTACAGGGTCTATCCCTGTAAGAGGTTCATCCAGAAATAATATTGGGGGGTCGTTAAGAAGGGCTACGGCAAGAGCAATTTTATGTTTCATACCTGTGGAATATTTCATAAGCAACTCATTTTCATACTCTTTGAGATTAAATAAATCCAGTAAGTAATTTATTCGATTCTCATAATCTTTCACACCTCTAATTTTTGCAAAAAATTCGAGATTACCCCGCCCAGTAAGGCGCCAGTAAAGAGCTCTCGTGAATTCTCCTGCCACTACCCCTATTCTCTTTCTTATCTTATCTCTGTCGTTTAAGATATCATATCCGTCTATAATGGCATTTCCTTCATCTGGTATTATAAGTGTGGAAAGAATTTTTATCGTCGTTGTCTTTCCTGCGCCTGTGGGTCCCACTATGCCAAAGATTTCCCCTTTTTTTATTTCAAATGATATCCTGTCTATTGCTTTTAAACTCCTTCCACGTCCTCTGTATATTTTTGTAAGATTTCTTGCCTGAATCACCTTCATTAATATTTCATCCCAATAAAAGCTTTTCAAAATATTGAAAAACTAAATGGTTTGCTAGTACTTAATTAAAAAATATAAGAGGAAAAGAGCTTGTTTAAGCAACTATTGGCCACCAGGGGTCGTCTTCCTCACCGATGGCCAATGTGGTATACCACTTGGGGTTCCAGTTTGACATCTTTTTCCCTCCGAAGGTATATTGTTAAAAATTTTATAAAATTTATCTCTGATAGGTCATAACATGACATAAATTATGTATGCATTAAATTATTTAGCCTGCCTGATAAGGTATTCCGCCAGCTTTTCTGACACAGGTATGCCAGATGCCATTTCAAAAACATAAAACATTGGTGATGGATTGCATTCCAACAAGTAATATTCTCCTTTTTCAGATAGCATGAAATCAATGCCAGAAAATTTCATTCCCACTATCTTAAGGGCTTTAAATGCTATATCTTGAACTTCCTCAGGAACTTCAACAACCTCCACCCCGAACTGCCGCACTCTCGAATCCACTTCCGGTCCCTGAATTATTTTTGCTCCTCCTATGAACTCATCTTCAACTGCAAAAACTCTAACATTTACGCCCTTTATATATTCCTGAAATAGTGCCGCTCTTTTATCCGCCTCCTCCTCTTTCTCTTTCAAAAATTCTTCAGCCATAACAACTTCTGCCCCTCCCGCTATTGGCTTATACACCATTTTAGAAACATCGCATTTTTTTGCAATATATTTTGCCCCACCCGCAAGAAAAGACGGCACAGGAAGTCCATGCTTTGAAAATAGATAATACTGATACGGTTTCATTCTGTGGAACATAAAAGAGTCGTATGGGTTAATTACTGGCTTTTCACAGTTGAGCATTCTTATCATGGAATGTTTGAATGAAATATTTTCTCTTTCGTTTATGAGAAGATCGTTGTATCTGTCATAGTATTTAATCCACTGCTCCTTCGTTAATTTTATACGAGGAACGGGCCAGAAATAGCCAAGCTGACGTATGTAAAATGCATCCATATCAAGGAGATTTTTATCTTCGAATATTATCTTATTCTCATCAAAATACATATTTACTTTGGCTGGAAACTCTTTAAAATTTATTATCGTTACATTGCAATTTTTCTCTTCAAGACGCTGTTTAAGCAATTTTACTTGTTCATCCTCTTCCATGCCAAATATTCCCATCTCCATTATTTTCTCACCTTCCTTATAATATAATCTGCTATCTTATCTGATATGGGCAAGTGAGCTCCTTCCTCCAGTATCATGAAGCCAGGAGAAGGATTGCAATCGAGAATAAATATTTTTTCATCAGAGATTATAAAATCAATTTCTGTGTATCTCATTTTAAGCGCTGAAACACATTTGAAAAGTATTTCGATACTTTCATCATCCAAAGAAATTCTTTCATATCTGGCATCAATTACCCTTGAGTCAAATCCTTCATGAATGATTTCTACAGCCCCAATAAATTCATCCTCCAGCAGGCTCGCCCTGCATACTTTTCCTGCCACATATTCCTGTAGGATAAGGGGTCTCTCTTTGAGAATCATCCTAACTTTTTCATCATTTGCCTTTTCTGCCCTTGCGTAGCTTCCAAGAGGTTTGCATACTCCAAATTTTTTAACGTTTATTGAATCAACATAAGTGGCTACATATGGCGGCACAGGCAATCCATTTTTCCTTAAAAGGTAAAACTGGAATGGTTTTAGAAATTGCATGAAAAGGGTGGAAAATGGATTTATAAGGAGGGCGATATCTTCTATTACCTTTATAACAGAAGTGTAGAGACCCATTCTCTCATTATTCTCTCCAAGTAATTCAATATATTCATTATAGAGATTTTCCCATTCTCTTCTGCTCATCTTCTCAAAAAACTTTGCAGGCAAAAAATACGGAATTTGTCTGATATAAAATGCATCGTATTTTTCCACTCTTTCTTCATTCACCAATACCTCTTTCTCAGTAAATAGAATTTTTGCCTTAGGGAGATTTATAATATCCACTTCGCAACCTTTCTCAACTAACCTTCTCATAAGAGTATAAATATGCACATCTCTTTCGTCACCAATTAATCCAACTAACATCTTCTCAGCCTTATCTCGAATGTTGCTCCGTGTTTGTAATCCTTCAGTATAATTTCTCCTCCATAGCCCTCTACTATTTTTTTCACGAGATGAAGACCAAAACCGCTTCCTCTACTTTCCCTCCCTTTTACTCCCCATTCAAAAATCTTATTTGCAATATCTTCTGGTATTCCTTTTCCATCATCCTTTATGGTTATAACAACCTCGCCATCATTTTCACGTGTCTTTATCTCTATATTTTTGCATTCAGAGTGGAGAATGGCATTTTCTATGATATTTGAAAAAACATTTTCCAGCAGTTCATCTGCAAGAACGCATTCATCCTTTACATCAATCTTTACATTTATTCCTTTCTCTTTTAGTAAATATGAGTATCTCTCTATGCTTCGGTCAAATGTTTCCTTCAGATTCATCTTCTTTATTTTTTTCTCCCCAACTTTGTTAATTATCGATAATTTTTGGAGAAGTTGCTGGGAATGGAGCAAATGCTCATATGCTTTTTCCACCAGTTTTTTCTGTTCCTCTTCCAGCTTTCCATCTTTCAAAAGCTCAAGACATCCAAGAGCAATCTGATTCCTGTTGCTTATATCATGACGTAAAAGAGAATTATACATATCGAGCCGCCTCCTTGCCTCCTTTATCTGGGTAACATCTCTTATTATTCCTTGATAAAATACCTTTCCATTTTTCTTTATCATGCTGGTGGAAAGAAGGCAGTCGATGATCTTGCCATCCTTTCTTCTTAGCTTCACTTCATAATCTTTCACGAAACCCTTTTGGGCAATTTCTCTCTTAAATCTATCTCTATCTTCTTTATCCACATAGAGATTTTCAACATTCATTCCAAGTAGCTCCTCTCTGGTATATCCAAAGAGTTTTTCGGCTGCTTTATTTATATCTATAAGTCTTCCATCCTCCGTAGATATATATATCACATCTGTGGATTCCTCAAAAACTCCTTTATACTTTTCCTCTGATTCCTTAAGGGCTCTCCTCGATATTTTAAGCTCTTCCACCATTTTGTTAAAATCTTTCGCTAATTCGGCAAATTCATCTTTCCCTTTTACCTCAACAATATAGTCAAGGTTGCCTTTTGCAATCTCCCTCGTTGCTCTCTGCAATTTTTGTATTGGTTCTGTAAGTGTTGTGGAAAAAAGATACGCAATAAATATTATGCCAATGAACATTGCACACACAATAGCCATTGCATCTCTTATAGCCTCATCTATGCCAGCTGTAACTGCCTTTTCTGGCAATAAAAAGAGGAGAGAACCATTTATCTCATTTATTGGATAATAACAGGCGTAATATCTTTCTTTATTGAGCCTAACTATTTCCAGCCCAATTGAACCATTTTTTATTTCCTCGCCTATTTTTGCTAGTCCACTCATGTTGAATATATTTTCCTCTTCAAAACTTTCATTCCATTTTTTACCAGCCGCAGTATATTGAGGATGAGCAAAAATTTTTCCATCTCTTCCGACAAGTAAAGGATATCCCTGATTGGCGAATCTTATATCGAGAATATCATTTTTTATGGTTTCAAGAAGTATATCTGCTCCCAATACACCAATAAATTTTCCATTTATATATATAGGAGTTGAAACAGTTGTGACCAGTTCCCCTGTATTCACATCTATATAAAGCGGGCTCCACACAGTCTCATTTTTTTCCTTTGCAAGCTGATACCATATCCTTTCCCTATGATCAAAATGTTTGATTTCTCTCCTCAATTTTTCAACAACTCTCGGATCACTCAAAAAACATACGCCATTTTCAAGTCCGAGAAAAATGAGATTAACCTCCTTTTCTATATTTAATTCGGTTTCAAATTCTGGCTGAATAAACTCAAAATTTTTCATATCCTCTTTGAATTTTTCATATCCTGTTCCATTTGGAGAAATCCATATGTAACTTTCATTGTAATATGTACCCTTTCCCCACATAATTTTTACATATTCTGCCACCCCATCTATTGAAACACTTAAATGATGCAGTTTGTCATCGTAATAGTTTGCTTTCGCCTCAACTAAATTCATCAATCCTTCTTCTGCCTTACTTTTTATTTCTTTATAGCCCCCTCCCACCAGAATAAAACTTATTGTAGCAAGAGGTATAAGAGAGATAGCTAACAATATTATGAGGAGTTTAGTCCTGAATTTCATTCAAGATTATAATGCCAACACCTTATT
>JAGHBD010000068.1 GCA_021161135.1 Thermoplasmata archaeon | reverse complement strand
GCTTTCCACGGGAAATATTCCGTAGAAAGCATGCAAAATTGGATAGAGGCGTTTGCTGGATTTAGAAATTTCTACAAAAATTTGGAGGTGTTAAGTTGATGGTCTCGAATTTTTGTTAAATTTGCCACAAAAATGTTATTTTTCAAATAACCTCATCAATTTCTCCACATCGTATGTATTTATCACATCCTCTCTTCTTGCCCACCCTCTCCTTGCCACAGCTATACCAAGTTCATAAAATTTGAGATGAGATTTGTTGTGGGCATCCGTGCCTATTGATACCTTCACACCTCTTTCAACCGCCATTTTTGTGTGAATATCGTTTAAATCAAGCCTATCCGGATAAGCATTTATTTCCATGATAACGTTGTTATCCTTCGCCGCCTCCAGCACTTTCTCCATATCCACTTTTATCGGCTCTCTTTTCTGTATGATTCTGCATGTTGGATGCGCTATAATATCAACATATGGATGCTCTATAGCCTTTATCACTCTCGCCGTCATCTCCTTTTCATCCATTCTGAATGCGGAATGCACGCTTGCAAGAACAATATCCACTTCCTTAAGCAAATCATTGCTTACATCCAAACTCCCATCCTTCATTATATTTGCCTCAACTCCATGGAAGATGTAAATGTCATCATATTTCTCTCTCATTTTTTCTATTTCTTTTGCCTGCTCTTTAACGCTTTCTTCATCCATCCCACCAGCAATTTTTAAACTCCCAACATGGTCTGTTATGGCAATAAATTTATGGCCAAGGCGGCGAGCCTCCTGCACCATCTCCTCAATGGTATTTGCACCATCACTCCATTTCGTGTGCATCTGCAAATCTCCTTTCACTTCTTCATATTCAACGAGCTTTGGCAAACTTTTATTCAACGCCGCCTCTATCTCTCCCCTATTCTCCCTCAATTCGGGAGGAATCCACTGCATACCAAGCGCTTCATAAACTTCCTCCTCACTTGCCCCAGCAATTCTCTCAAACCCTTTAAAAAGCCCGTATTCGTTAAGTTTGTAGCCATGTTTTATTGCTATCTTCCTCACTTCTATATTATGTTCTTTACTCCCGGTAAAATATTGAAGAGCAGAGCCAAAACTTTCTTTTTCAACAATTCTTAAATCCACCTGAATGCCACCATGAAGGCGGACAGATGATTTCGTTATTCCTTTTGCAAGTACCTTCTCCACTCTTTTCATGCTTGTAAATATATCCATAACCTTTTCCGGCTCTGAAGAAACGGCGAGAATATCCACATCCCCTATCGTCTCTTTCCTTCTCCTTATCGAGCCTGCCAAACTTATTTTCTCCACATGAGGTTTTAATTCTTCCACTATAGCATTAGCTTCAGGCAAAACATGTCCCAAAAGAAAGCGGTGCTGTCGCTGCCTCGCAATTTCAATGCCCTCGAGTATTTTTTTCTCCGTTTTTTCCCCGAAGCCCTTGAGGCGCCTTATTCGATGCTGTTTTGCTACTCTTTCCAAATCATCGAGATTTTTTACCCCGAGCTTCTCATACAATACTTTTATCATCTTTGGACCTAATCCCTCAACGGCAGACAAACTTTCTATATCAACAGGAATTTTTTGCCTCAACTCCTCAAGTTTCTTCACCCTCCCTGTTTTTAGATACTCTTCAATTTTTTTGGCTATGCTTTTCCCCACGCCAGGTATTTTTTCAAGTTGCCCTTTCTTCCAAAGTTCTTCTATATCCACACTTAAACTTTCAATATTTTGAGCGGCTTTTCTGTAGGCGCGTGGCTTGAACTCAACGCCTTCTATTTCCAACAAATCTGCAATTTCATAGAGTATTTTTGCAATCTCTTGATTTTTCATGTGTTTTTATATTCGAATCTCCTTAAATCTTTTTCCAGAGCGAAATTATTATAGGCAGGAAAAACATAACGTATTAAGAGGGATGAAGATGGATAGGAAAAAATTAGCAATATTAATGGCTTTAGCAGTTTCCCTGCCTGTTTTAACAGGATGCATTGAAAAAGTTAAGGAAGTGAGTGGTTTCAGCATGGATACTATCAACAATATAAAGTCTGAGAGGACAGAGGATGCTGTTCCCTATGTTGTAAGCGAGGAAAATCCATTTTATGCTGTCATAGCTACACCTGCAGCCCTATATTATGATGAAAATGGTCAGCATGTTGAGCCGCTACTTGTAAAAGATTTTGAAAATCCATCGAAGCCTGTGAAAAGATTCATGGAATTATATCCTGTAGCTTATAGAGAAATAAGAGGCGGAAGCCCAGAAAACGTTTCCATTGAATTAAGCAAAATATGGAAGAAAAGTGATGCAGCTTTGCTGATAGAGGACAGTTTCCATGGCTATGAACTCGGCATTGCTGCTGCCCCCATCGCCAGCTATCTCAACATTCCAATTTTTGTTACTACAAATACAGATAATGTGAGAGGTATTCTTAAAAAGCTTGGAGTGAAATACACATTTATTTGTGGCAATCTTGAAGGACATGGCATGACTTGGAGATTTGATAGCATTGATGAAATAAATGATTTTATGATTGAGTTACTGAAAGACAGATTTGGAGGAATAGATTATGTAACAATTACCAATCCATTAGACATAACAAATGTGAGTGTACTGAATGAAACGGAATATGAATTCCAGAATGTCACTGCATCGATTGATATTCTTCCAGCTCAAACAGTAAATCTACTTGTTGGCGGACTCCTTGGCTTAAATGATGGTATGGTTGGCATAAATACCTTCGAAGTTCCAGAGCATTACAAATACACTCGTTTTGTAATTGATTTAATTAATGATGACTCAGAACATGTGAGTGAGCTTGGCGATGACTTGATCCTCCTTATATATGGTCCAGATGATGAGGTGTATGTTTATACATCCACGGCGGCAGGCATACCTGAAGTTGATGAAAACGGAGATATTGTGGTTGATAAGGTACATTATGAGACAATCGTATACAACAAGCCCGGCAAGTATGTGGCGCAGGTACTCGCGAGGAGAGTTGCTACATTAAATGGACAATATACTTTGAGAATAAAAGTTCAGCAGATTGATTCCCCACTCCAACCACTCATGGACAATCTTTCTTCTCTTGCTCCCTATTTAACAGCATATCATCGTGGCATAGTATTTGCCTCTCCCAAATTTGCATTTGCAGGAAACGAAAGCATTGGCGTAGATGGGGTTGTCTATCCATCTACAAATGAGGGACTAGTGGAACCAAATAATGAGCATGTTTTGAAAATACATGAAATGCTTAACAATTTACTGGCAAAGATTGCCAACATATCAGTAGATGATACCGAGGCTTTATGGCAATATTATACAGAAAATCCGATTCATATTGCCATTCTTGCCGACGCCACCATGGTTCCAATGTACTATTACTACAATCCAGATAGCGATAATATAATTGGCGTACAACTGCCCAGTGATTTCATATACGGCGATATAGATCCAAAGCCGGGTGATGTTGAAAACAACAGTTATACATATTGGCCTCAGCAGGAAAATGCAGTTGGCAGGGTTACAGGTTATGATGCAGAAGATTGCTCGGCTTTGATAGCAAGAACCATCTTTTATAATGAGATAATAGATGCATTCGGGGATTGGAAGAACAATGCTACAGTGCAGACTGGCGCTGGTCTCGAGTTTCAATGGATACCAATAATAACGCCTTTAACAAGCTTGCTTACAGGTTCAGAAGAGCCAACAAAGTGGCCGAGCGGAGAAAGCTTTTTCATAAATCTGAGACTTGCTGCAGACATGGAAAAGGGAGGATTTAATGTAAGGCGAACCCATCTACTTGCTTCACAACGAGAAGGCTTTGAAGATTTGGCAAAGTATACCAGTCGCCTTAACATACCTTTCCCGCATTTCATAGAATTTATAAGTGGGGATAGAGTGGTTAAGGGAGGAGAATATCAGAGAAATAGCAACCTTATCTTCGTTTTCAACCATGGCATATATTATCTTTATGAGTCAGGAGATGTACTGCTTGATGCCCGTGGCTTCCCGCCGATAACCTGGCTCTCCCGCTTTCTTGGGCCGCTGGGCATAGCAAGCGGGCTGAGCAGCAAGGGAGCGTATGCTGTGAGGTATGTGGTGCATGATGAGTATGGGCCAAGCGTTATATTCGTTGAGAGCTGCATAACTGGCAGAATAGACGGGCTTGTGCCAGAAAATTGCTTGAGTCAGGCATATTTGCATGCAGGAGTGAATGCTTATATCGGCTCAACCCGCGTCACCGCTGATCCTGGCTATTTAGAGCCGGGCTTGATATTCAAAGGATTCGGAGCCAAGGGATTCGTTAAGGCTGCATTGAATCTCATATTGAATAACAAATATCCCGAGCCCCATTTTGGTGCAGTGGTTGCAGAGGATTTCATCCTTGATTTGATACATAACGATAGTACAACTGGAATGGCTCTTAGAAATGCCAAAAACAAATATTTGCCAAAGGATGCAAATTCAACATTTCTCTGGACCCCTCCACTGGAAAGTGGAAAGACAAATGTTAGATTCGAGGAAGGCAAATACATGGATAAAAAATACGTGTGCCTGCATGAATTCACACTTTACGGCGACCCTGCTTTCAATCCATATGAACCAGTGAATGCAGGATAAGCTCGCTCTTTCTCTTTTATTTTATTGAAAAACGCTAACTAATACTCTCTCCATCTATAGCCACATTTTGTACAAGTATATATTCTCGTTTCTGGCTCATCTGCTGCTCTTGTCTGGCGGAGCACCCAATATGCTTCATTATGCCCACATTTAGGACAAACCACATTTGTTTTAGGTAAAAGCTGCATATCTTCCTCTATTATGGCAGAGTCAAGGTCTCTTCTTTTCGATACGATTATTCTTTCAATATCCTTTTCCTTTCTGAAACCGCACCTTTTGCAAACCATCTCATTGCCATCAGGATAAAGGAGAGAACCACACTTGGGGCAGAACATGAAGATGGAAAGGAAGGGTGTATAAATAATTTTGGCATTGAGGTTGTGTTAATTTTAGTTGCTTGGTATGATGTTCTGAGGATATGTGAAGCAGGGCAAATTTGGGCAAGCGGCAGCGAGAGGAGAATTTCAGGCGACAGAAAAACACAATAATCATCCGTTTTCATCTCCCCTTCATTTTTTCAATAAATAATTTAAATTCCTTTATTGACCATTCATTTTTCACCATTTCAATCTCGTCTATTTTTGCATGTTCCCATGGAAAATGT
>JAGHBD010000020.1 GCA_021161135.1 Thermoplasmata archaeon | reverse complement strand
TTGGGTGGTAGCAATGGAGAGAGCGGGGAGAGCCAATAATAAAATCCCAAATTTGCTTATATTTCTTCCTCTCCCGATACACCACCCTATTCATTCACCACCCTTCAACCGACGATTCACCAGAACCGGTTTATAACGGGTTAATAATAAGCGCTGGGAGCAGGATTTGAACCTGCGCGGGCTTGCGCCCAGCGGCTCTCGAGGCCGCCGCCTTGTCCGGGCTAGGCTATCCCAGCGCAATGTTAATATGGGGGAGATTTTATTAAGCTTACCATGGAAGTGGAAGTTGAGACAAGGGAAGGGAGGAAAAAGCTGGAGATGCCACCGGGTTTTACTGGAGAGGATTTGCTGAAAAAGCTTGGACTGGCACCAGATGCAGTAATTATAGTTGTGGACGGAAAGCCAGTGCCGTATAAGGAAAAGATAGAAGGGGAAAATATAAGGATAATAAGGGTTGCATCTGGAGGTTAGCCAACAACCGCCTTTTCCTCTGTAATTTCTCCTTTGAATCTATCCATATTCAGCCTGCTTATGTCCATATCAATCTTCTCACCACATATTAACTGGGCGAGAAGGCGAGCTGTCATCGGGGCAATCATGAAGCCATGCCCGCTGAAACCATTGCATTGTATAAAGCCCTCTATGCTTGTTTCACCTAATATAGGCAGTGCATCTGGCGTAACATCATAGAAGCCAGTCCATTGTCTCAATATGCTTACATGCTTTAAAGAAGGAGCATATTTTCCGAGCATGTGAGCCATGTGTTTGAGAAATGAAAAGGTTGGCTCTGTGTGATATCCAACTTTTTCCTCTGGCGATGGTATGCCGCCCAGTATTTGCCCTTCATCCTGCTGGCTAAAATATATTCCGTGTTTGAAGGAAATAACCATGCAATCAAACATTCTCTTCAATGGCTCCGTAACCATCGCTTCCTTTCTCACCGGCTTATTTGGCATTTCTAAGCCCACCATTTTCCCTATTTCTCTGCTCCAAGCTCCGGCGGCATTAACAACATATTTGGTTTTTATCTCACCCCGATTTGTAATCACTTTCTTTACTTTTCCTTCCTCAACCTTTATATCTTTCACTTCCGTAAATTTATATATCTCTGCCCCAAGTTTTTTCGCCGCCATGGCATAGGCATATGTGGTTTTAAATGGATTTGCATGCCCATCTGTAGGGCAGAAGGTGGCGGCGATGGCTTCCATTCCTTCAGGGCTCAATATGGGAGCAATTTCTTTTATTTCATCTTCGCCTATAATGCGAACTGGCAAACCAATGCTGCGCTGCATCTCCACATTTTTCTTTGCCTGTTTCATTCCTTCTTCATCATGAATTGCAATGAGATATCCTCCCTGCCTCAATCCTATATCATAGCCTAGCTCCTCACTTAATCCTTCAAAAATTTCCACGCTTTTTTTTGCAAGCATCGCATTCTCTTTTGTTGCCCACTGTTGTCTTATGCCTGCTCCACATCTTCCCGTAGCCCCATAAGCAAGCCATTTACGCTCAACAACAATAATATCCTTTCCCCTCTTTGCCAACTCATATGCAATTGCGCAACCGTTGATGCCGCCTCCTATGACAACAACATCTGCCTCATTCTTCATTTTCTCCACCTATAAGCCCTATATCTACAGGCACGACAGGAGGGCGAAATGATGGCATTATTTCCTGTATGCTCTTGCCAGTTTTTCTTGCAAGAATTTTTGCAGCTAGAATGAGGCAAGTTCTTCCTTGGCAATGCCCCATTCCAAGGCGTAGCAACTGCTTTAATTCAGCAAGCGTTTCACATCCATACTCGTCTATTGCCTTAACAATATCCTCCTCGCTTATATCCTCGCATCTACAAACAATCTTCATCTTAAAAGTAAATAAGGGAGGATATTTATTGGTTATTGCCAGTCAAAAGAATTTTTTTGCTAACAAAGAAATTGAATTATGCTAGGGGATAAACAAGAAGGAAAATGAAGTGGCTTAACATCGTAACTTTTATGAGACAAAACTTTTATCAATATCTCCATCATTAAATAAACATGAAATTGAAAGTGGTTCTTGAATCACAGGAGGAAGGAGGATATACAGTGTATGTTCCTTCTCTGCCTGGATGCATTTCCCAAGGAGAAACTATTGAGGAGGCATTAAAAAATATAAAAGAAGCTATCGAATTATATCTTGAGCCAGATGAAGATGAACTAATAGAATTTCGAGAAAAAAAGATAAAAATTGAAGAAATTGTAATATGAAACTTCCCGTTGTTTCTGGAATGGATGTTATAAAAGCATTGCATAAAGCAGGATTTATTGTTATCAGACAAAAAGGAAGTCATGTGATATTAAAGAAGATTTCAGGTGAGAAGATAATCAAGTTGACTGTTCCCCTTCATAAAACCATCAAGAAAGGAACACTGAGGAAAATTCTTGATATTGCAGAAATTTCTGTTGAAGAATTTTTGAAATTGTTAAGAAAATAGAGCAAAGTGAAAAAATTCGTTCTTTACTTTTTATACCACTTGACATTTGTGGCGAACCCAAGTCCTGGCTTGCCAACGAAGCAATACGCAGCGGGCTTAACTTCCGGGTTCGGAATATAATCGGAAAATCAAGGTAATATTATATCTGCACCCAGTATATCTATTGCATTCCCCAGTCCCATCCCAATCAATGATGCGCGAAACATCCATTTTCCTTTTCCCCCTATAATTGGCATATATGGATAAAAATCACTATCATCTGAAACATTCATATTTCTGAATATAGACCATACTTTGCATTTTCTCTCTTCCCCATGTGGGGTTTCATATTCAAGAGATGCAATACCTGTGCCAAGATTAAAATAAGGAAATCCAATGAAGGTATTGTTTATATAAATTGTTTTTCTCCCTTCATAAATTATGCTGAATAGAGATGTTTTTAAGTTAAATTTGGCCCAAAAATCCTCGTTTTCTATCAAAAAAGTGGTTGAACCATGGCTAACCCCTTCTATTTCTGCATTCGTACCATTTATGTATGTTGTTATTTTGCATTTGGTAGTGGGAGCTTTAATTACTATTAAATACCAAATTCCAGCAGGCAAACTCAAGTTGTGCAATGTATGAGTGGCAGTGCCATTAACAACTTTTTCCTCTAAGTGATTCAATGTGAGATTAAATTTTCCTATATCTATTTGTAGATACCATTCTAACCATTTACCCATCATCAAATAAAATTCTGGGGGCATTAAAGATTTATTACTCTCAAAATTGATAATAAGGAATTTGTTTGTTGACAGCCATTGGGTTCCAGCTTGCTCAGCCTCTATCTTAACATATATCTCATCAATATAAATGGTTTGATTTGAATATAATTTTACCACATAGTAATTAATATTTTCTTCATTCTTCATCTCCATAACAAATGTATTAGTCTTTTCAAAAATAAATGGAATGGAAGCATGCGAATTATCTAGAAGGGATATATTTGATAGAATTAACATTACGAAAGCCGTTATCACCAATAACAATGATTTTCTGTGCATATTTTTTCATACTTTTGTGGTTAATTAATTTGCCGAATTTTTAGTTTGGATACACCATCTCCTTTTTCATAATCTTACCAATTTATTAATAACTGGCCTCTAAACTTTCTTCATCCAAAGGATTGGACAATAGTTACTATCTATCAATATTCATGGGCTCACGAGTTGATTATTTTTCCCTTTATTTTGTATAGTATCTCTAGTTGCGTTGCCAAATACCACACGCTTTGCATAAAAATTCAGCAATTATTAAAAAATGTCTCGTATTAACGTGTGGGGGAAATGAAGATAGAATTTCCTGAACCAGACGAAGTGCTTAAGGAAAAGCCTTCTTTGCGAAAATATCTACGCTACCTGCTCTTTTTCGGGCCAGGCGCCATCATCGCCTCAGTAACCATAGGGCAGGGGCAGCTTATATTAGGGCCACAAATAGGGGCATGGGCAGGCTTCAAACTTCTGTGGCTCATAACAATAAGTGTTGCTTCATATATGGTAGCCTATATAGGGGCAAGATTTACCATCCTCTCTGGCATTGATATTCTTGATTTATTTGCCCTTAAAACGAAAAAGGGGTTTCTGAACTGGTTATTCATCATTCTCATGGGAATTTTTATACCTCTATTTGTTGCTGCAATTGTTACAACACTCGGCCAATCCATGCAATGGATTTTTGGCTTTGGCCACTATCTCATATGGGGAATAGCAACATGTGTATTTGCGGCTGTGCTTGCAATAGTAGGAAGATATAGGATTATTGAACTATCTCAAGCTTTTTTTGTTGCTGTTCTTGGCATCGGTGCAATAATTTCTGTTGCCCTTATAAAGCCCGAGTTATTTGAGATTCTCCCCAATTTTTTTGCTGTTGGCAACGTCCCCGATTATCCTCAGTGGGTGATAGATGAATATCCGAATCTTGCTGAGAAGCCTGTGCCATTGATTATGCTTGGCTATTTGGGCACATTAACCGTTTCAGTAATTACCCTTGTCGGCTACATTGGATGGGTCAAGGTAAAGAAATGGGGAATTTTCAAAGGAAAGGATGATCCAGATGTATTCTCCAGAAAAGTTTTTGAAAGATTCAGGAAAGAAGGAAAAATAAGCTATTTGCCAGATGATGAAAAAGAGGTGAAAAAGGCAAAGAATCTTTTAAAGCCCCTCCTCATAGACATTTCCCTTGCCTTTATAATTGTAGCTATAGCCTCCTCCGCCTACATGATCGCTGGGGCATATCTTCTGGGACATCGCCTTCCATCTGATATAAATCTAATAAAGGAGCAAGCAGTTATATTTTCGAATATTGCTCCATGGCTCAAGCCGTTATATCAGCTCAGCGTGTTTTTTGCCCTTTTTGGCACTGTATATGGTGGATTTGAGGCTGCGTCGCGGATGCTTTACGAGACGGGGAGAACAATAAGCAAAAGAGTTGGTGAAATTGAGTATAAAAAATTCATGTTTTATATGATGATTTATATGCTTGTAACAGGTGTACCTCTCGCCATACTTGCATATTATGGTCTTTCCATTATACTTATTCTGAGTATAACGCTGCTGTTTATGGGAGTAATAGGAGTAATAATATATGGCATAGGAGCAATATATCTCAGCCAGAAATATTTGCCAGAAAAATATCGATTACATGGAATATGGATGGCAATATCTGTAATATTTCTCCTCCTTTTCTCCCTGCCTCTTGCATTTCTGTTTATAAAATGATGTCTTAGCAAACCTTTTTAACAATTTTTGTATTAACAATCATGAAATTGCAAGCTTTATTTATAGCTCTGCTTATGGTTGTGCCAGTGGTCGGTGTTTTTAATGAAAAGTATGGGGCAAAAAATGAGACAGAAAGCATAGATAACATACATTTTCAGGATGATGGGAAATACATTAAGGCTATCGCAACCGATGCGTTAACGCTTCGCCTCGCTGGCTATCCCATGCTTCCTTATTATACCAAAACATATGAACTTCCTGTGGGAACGAAAATAGATAGTATAGATGTAATAGTAAAAGGAGTTAGCAAGATAAAACTGGAGAAGAAAATTTCACCTGCTCCAAAAGCTATGACACATAATATAAAGATTAGCGAGATGGAAACAAAAGAGGGAAAAATATACTCGCAGGACATATTCTATCCAGAAAAATGGTATGATTACAGGATAGGCGTTGGTATAAAAGATGGAAAACGTGTGCTATTCCTGACAATTTATCTATATCCCTTAAGGTATAATGCTTACAGGAATGAGGCAATGAAGGCAACTGATTTTGAAATAAAGATTGATTATCAGATGCCAGAAAAAGCGATGCTGAATAAGGACAAATATGATTTGCTTATCATAGCTCCTTCCGAATGGAAAGATGAATTGGAGCCATTGAAAGAACATAAAGAGGCGAGAGGAATAAAAACGATAATTGTGGGCTTGGATGAAATATATGGCGGGAAATATTTTGCCACGCAGGGAAGAGATGATGCAGAGAAGATAAAGTATTTCATTAAAAATGCTATCGAGGAGTGGGGCATAGAATATGTGATGCTTGTTGGAGGAAGACAGGGAGGAGTTTTCAAAGAAAGATGGCTTATGCCAGTTCGCTATACACATTTAGATGACCAATCAAACTGGGAAACAGGCTATTTAAGCGATTTGTATTTTGCCGACGTATATAAATATGAAGATGGCAACATTGTATTTGAAGACTGGGACAGCAACGGAAACGGAAAATTTGCAGAATGGACAATGAGGGCAAAGGACACGCTGGATTTATATCCGGATGTTTATATTGGCCGCCTTGCGTGCAGGAATGTATGGGAAGTAAAAATGGTGGTGAACAAAATTATTGAATATGAGAATAGCAATCCAGCCAGCCAGGAATGGTTCAAGAGGATGGTTCTTGTCGGCGGCGATAGCTGGCCAGATGCTAACGATCCATATTATGAAGGAGAAGAAGAAGGAAAAGCAGCCCTATCATACATGGATGGCTTTGAAGGTATAAAAATATGGACATCCTTGGGCACATTAACTGGGCCAGAAGATGTAATAAATGCAGTAAATGAAGGTTGCGGCTTCCTCTTCTTCGATGGACATGGAAATCCTATGAACTGGGCAACACACCCGCCACATGATGAAGAAACATGGATAGATGGTCTGGGCGTAGGAGATATGTCAAAACTGGCCAATAAAGGCATGTATCCTGTATGTGTTGTAGGCGGGTGTCATAACTGTCAGTTCAATGTGAGCGTCTTCAATCTACTCCGCATATATGAGGGATTCAACGAATGGTATCAGTACATATGGAAGGGAGAAACAAGCCCAGAATGCTGGGGATGGTGGCTCGCCCGCCTGAAGGATGCGGGAAGCATAGCGACGCTTGGCTATACAGGGCTCGATTACTTTGCAATAGGAGACTATGATAACGATAGCATTCCAGATTGTGTTCAGTATTATTCTGGTTTCTGCAATGTGAATTTCTTCAAGAATTATGCAAATGGCGTTAAAATCCTTGGAGTTGTTCATGCAAATACGCTCATAGATTACATAAATACTCATGATGTAATGAAGGACAACATACACTGCAAAACAGTCGAGGAATGGGTATTGCTTGGAGATCCAACTCTCGTAATTGGATGATATGCCTCTTCCCAAAAAATTTTACAACAGGGATGCTGCCATAGTTGCAAGAGAGCTTCTTGGCTGCATAATTGTTAAAAGAGATGAGGAGGCAATACTTAAGGGAAAAATTGTGGAAACAGAAGCATATTATGGGCTTAGCGACCCTGCATCAAGGGCAAGAGACAGAAAGATAGGCATGATAATGAACAGCCAGCCAGGTATAGCTTTTATTTACATGGTTCACGGA
>JAGHBD010000060.1 GCA_021161135.1 Thermoplasmata archaeon | reverse complement strand
TTAACTTAGCATTGCCTAATCATTGCTTTTATCCCCAAAATAACTAGATTTGAAAAGATTCGATTTTGGCATTTTTGCTTATTTTTCAAATTAATCACGCATTTTTTACTGCAATAACAGCTGCAAACAAAATATTTTATTGAAAATTTGTTATTGCTAAGCTTTCGCAATAACAAAATGCAGATTTAAAAATGGTAAATCTGTATTCACCATATCGCACTGCCAAACAACAATTCAGAAACATTTATATACCGGAGTTGCAAAAATATAATTTATGATTATCACTTTGGAGGATTTAGCTATAGCAATAGCAGCAAGAATAGATATTGACATGGAGTCTGCTCTCAAGGATGCAAATTTCGTGATGGATTTATTTGGCTTTGAAGACAGAATAATAGACAATATTCTTGAACCCGAGGATCGACAGCTTTTCTATATACTCGAGGAAGAGGGAATGCTCGTTACTGAAAGAGAAGAAACAACAATCTACGATGGCAGGAGCTGGCGAACGCATTACTGGTTCCTTAATAAGGAGGCCATTTTAAAATACAAAGAGAAAGGGAAGGAGGAAGAGGAGAAGGAAAGGAAAAGAAAAGAGGAGGATGCTGCAGAGATATACAAGGAAATACCAGATGAACTCTGGTTTGGACATTAACTCTTTCCAGACAGAATTTCTTTCACAATGTCTCTAAACCCATCAAAGCCGACAGGACGTGCTATCACGCCTTTGGCGCCTGCCTTTTCCAGCTCCTTAGCCCATTCGGTGCCGAAATAGGCGGTGAAACCATATACTTTTGCCTCTGGATCGATGGCGAGTATTTTTTTAGTTGCTTCAACACCATCTATGCCAGGTAGCTTTAAATCCATTATAACCAGGTCCGGCTTTTTTCCTTTTTTCATGAGTTCCTTATATTTTTCCACTCCTTCCTCTCCGCTATAAGCTTGGTATATTTCTATTTTTAACGGAGATAAATACTCTTTTATAAGCTCCTGTATTGGTTCTTCATCTTCAACAACAAGCATTATTGCCATTGTATTTGAATTCATTGGGTATTTATAAAATTATCTTGCCACAAACTCGTGAATTTTTTTCGCAAAATTCTCGAATCCAATTTCTTTTCCAAAAATTTTCTTTGCACCTGCCTCCAGTAATCTTTCACCCCACTCAAAATGAGCAAAAGCAGAAAAGCCAATTATGTTTGCTTTTGGATCTATTTTCTTTATCTCACTTGCCACTTTTACCCCATCCATTTCTTCGCCTCTCATTTGCTTTATTAAATCCTCATCTTTTCTACTCCTTGACAGATTTAAATCCATAATAACCAATTGTGGCCTCTTCCCATTTAAAAATAATTCTCTGTAGATACGCACCGCCTCCATACCATTCTGAGCCGAATAGAGTTCAATATTAAAGGGGATAAGATACTGTCTCATCAATTCATGAACTTCAGGCTCATCATCAACCAGCAGAATAATTTTTCTTTCTGTTTGTTCTTTTTTTATTAATTTTTTTATTCTTAACTCCTCCCCGAGTATTTCTATTTCAACTTCCTCCCCTTTTTTAAAAGGATATTGGCTATCTCTCCATATAACCGATGGCACGGAGATAATAGCCTTTGAACCATATACATTGAATTTTCCTTTCCCCTTTAACATCTAATCCTCCATCTCTTGCCACAATAGACACATTCTATTTTATCTCCTATTTTTATACCCTCGCAATAGAATATGCCATCACAGTAGGGGCATTTTATTATCCCCAAATCCTTTTTCCTAATATACAGGAGTCCTTTTTCTTTTACAACCTCATATCCTATCGGAAGAGGAACTGGTTTGCCTTTTTTACTATTTTTAGCAAAATAATATATTCCCTTTTTATACCTGTAAAGAGTATATCCATCTATCTTATATACTCTTCCCTGAATAACATTAAATATATTGTATGCTTCCAGTCCAATTAGGAGATAACCAGGGAATATAATTAGCAGAATGAAACCTATTCGAGTATGAACAAAATATGAAAGATAGCCAATACGAGGTATTTTGATATAAAATGTATGACCAAACAGCGTAAAGGATGGTATCTTTCCTATCACATCTTTAGTTGGGGTTAGAAAAGTATCGTTTTCTTCATTTGCGTCCCCCTTTGTCTTAAAAAAAGTTCCATTATTATGTAAAATATCAACACATCTGTGAGTTATTATATGCTCCTCATGATAAAAAGTGATTATATCTCCTATTTTTATTTTGTCTATCTCTATGCTTTTAACATAAACAATATCTCCTACTCTAAGGGTAGGTTCCATAGAGCCTGAAGTAACAATATACCAGTGTGAAGACCTATCAGCAAGAGGTATTAAAATAAAAGAAAGGATGAAAAATAGCACAATGATAATAAAAAGCCCCTCCATCAATTTCTTTCTGATTATCTGGTTAGCAACCATTACCACCACCTATACATATTTTATTTCCGCAACTTATTTCCATATCACTAAATCCATCTTTTTCTTGCTCAGCAATTAACCATATATCAAAGGCCACTTCTTTTCCCTTACATGATGAAAATAAATTAGGATAAATGCTCACGTTGAGAATATATTTTTCTCGAGGCTTAAATTTCTCATTTGTTAAATTTAGCCAAATATCCTGTAGGTCCCAGAGTGTTTTATGCTCATTTATGTCTAAAACAACATAAACATTTCCACTTCCCACCTCTTTTATACTCATCCCTATTTCAATATGTCTTGAAATTTCATCTGAGCATGAACTTAAATTGGAAAATTTCAATTTTATGAAAGCAGTTGTGCTACTATCTACCATAAAAGGAATATCTATATAATGCATATGATTGGGTTTCGCTTTATTTATCTTTATCAATGCATTATTTAAAAAATTGCATCCATTAATTTTTAAATCCAATTTGTCTGCAACAAAAATGTTTCTGTAACTTTCCCCAGTATCATCAAAAAATGAGAAAGTATCCACTATCATTACGCAAATGAGACTCACAGTGAGTGTGCAGATTAACAACGCTTTTATCATTACAATCAATAGGTAAAGAGGAGGGAGGGCTGCTAGATGATTTACTGTGCTGCTGTCTGAGCCAGTTCAAAGGTCATGTCGAGTTCGAAACCATCGCTTTGTGCTATGTTATCATTGCTTGTTGGCCACCAATCGAATATAGCCACAATATGAATATATCCTCCAGCTGGTATAGATTCGTTTAAATCAAAGCTATCTGGCAAGTTGGCTACTTTATCATTGAAGAAGACATAGTCTCCCGTGCTTATCCACCCATCACAATCTCTATCAATGAACAGCCGAAGATTGAGAACATCTTGCAACTCACCATTTCCTTCTCCCGGATCGTCTCCTGTTGTGTCGCCAGCTTCCTGTTCAGGATCTAGAAGGCCATATTCGTAACTTGTGACCACAATATTTTCTATATCTAGGTAGCCATTTATGCTTCCAACGTTGGATATATTCCACATTCCTCTTGGTTGATTTCCTGGTCTCAGGTTTGCAACGGTAAATTTAACCACATTGGTATTCTGTCCATCGACGTTCAAATCCAGTGTTCCTGCTGTAAAGGTATTATCATTTCCTGTCTCTATATCACTGAAATATGATCTGGTGCCAACGTTCATCATTGCTGCAACCACTGCTATCACTAAAACACTCCCCAAAACACTTCTTATTTTTTCATTCATCTTTATACCTCCGAATCTAAAATCGGAAGATTTAAATAACAGATGTGAAAAAAATTTATGTAAAATTTTTTCATAAAAGTTAAAAAGACTATGCAAGTAACTGGTTTATCTCTTCTAATTTCTTTAACAGATGTATTCCTTTTTCAGTGGTTACATATATAGGTTCCACACCTCTCATGTTGATATAACCTTTTTTAAGGCAGTAAGCCAAATATTTCTCGATAATTTTCGAATTTAGATTTGTTTTGTATATTAATTTCGTTTTTCTTATTCCGCCAATTGCATTTCTTAAAAGACTGCATATTATACTCACTGTATCTCTTTTCTTTCCAAGTGTCATAAGAGTATCATATTTTGCATTTTTAAAGCATCGGGCAGCGTCAATGTATGTTTTCAGCACTTTTTTCATTTCCTCTATATTTCCCCATTTGACCATGTAATCCATTGCACCCTTTCTCATTGCCTCTGTAGCCACTTTTTCATCTCCATAACCAGTAACCAAAACAACAGGAATATTACATCTTTCAATTTTTATTTTTTCTAAAAGCTCTAAACCGCTCACATCTGGAAGAAAATAATCAAGCAGAATTAAATGAATATCTTCTCTCCTTACAATATCCATTGCCTCCTCTCCACTACGAGCTAATAACAATTCTACATTTTCACATAATCCTTCATAGAGGATAATTTTTAGAAAATGAAAGGAGGAAGGATCATCTTCCACATACAGAACTTTTATTACACTCATAATATCCCTCAGAGTTGGTCTCAAATTGCCTCCAACTATAAACAATAATGCATATTTAAATATATCTACACATTCAGTAGAGACCATCAACTTAACACTTCCAAATTTTTGTAGAAATTTCTAAATCCAGCAAACGCCTCTATCCAATTTTGCATGCTTTCTACGGAATATTTCCCGTGGAAAGCGTTCCAAAATTTTCTTATCC
>JAGHBD010000150.1 GCA_021161135.1 Thermoplasmata archaeon | reverse complement strand
TTTTTCACGATCCATTCCATTATCCTTTCAATTATTCCCATCCCCTCGTTCATGGAAAAATTAAAGGAGGAGTTTTATAAAATTATTCTTAAGTTGATGGTCTCGGCGATAAAGATAACCACAAAACATATATATCGACTTCGATATATCGACTTCGATATGAAAACAATACTCAAAATATTCATACTGAAGCAGCTTATGAAGGAGGAAATGAGCGGATACGATATAATGAAGAGGTGTGAAGAAGTACTCGGCTATAAACCCAGTCCCGGAACAATTTACCCATTGCTTAAATCAATGGAAAGGAAAAAAATAATAGAAGGAAAAAGAGAGGGAAGGAGAATCGTGTATAAGCTCTTGCCGAAAGGAAGAAAATTCATGAAAGAAATAATGATGGCAAGGGAAGAATTCTACAGAAAACTTCATTCGCAGATGGCGGCGATGGAGGAAATATTTGGCGGCGAGATAACAATTGGATGGAAAGAGAAAATTATTAAGAAATATCCTCTTTTGCCAAAGATAATATTCATACTTGAAAGAATGGGAAGTAAAAGAGCTAATGAAATGCTTGAAGAATTTTACAGGAGGTTGAAAAATGCCAGCAATTGAGGTAAGAAATCTGGTGAAAAGGTTCGGTAGCATTGTTGCTGTAAATGGAATTTCCCTGGAAATAGAATATGGCGAGATTTTCGCCCTGCTGGGGCCAAATGGGGCTGGAAAAACGACGACAATAAGCATTCTTGCCACACTTCTCAAGCCTACGAGTGGCGAGGCGAAAATTAATGGATATGATGTTGTGAAAGAGGCGGCGAAAGTGAGGCAGAGCATTGGCATCGTTTTTCAGGATCCTAGCTTAGATGACCGCCTTACAGCCAGAGAAAATCTCGATATTCATGGGAGGCTTTATCACATGAGTAGAGAGGAGAGGCAGCGCAGAATTGAAGAGGTTCTTGAAATGGTGGAGCTGCTGGATAGGGCGGATAGCATAGTAAAAACTTTTTCGGGCGGAATGAGAAGAAGGCTGGAGATAGCTCGAGGACTAATGCATAAGCCAAAAGTTCTGTTTCTCGATGAGCCTACCCTCGGCTTGGATCCACAAACACGCCGCCACATATGGGAGTATGTTGAAAAGCTGAGAGATGAAGGGGTTACTGTATTGCTTACAACTCATTATATGGAAGAGGCAGATTATTTGGCGGATAGAATTGCAATTATAGATGCTGGAAAAATAGTTGCTGAAGGCAGCCCTTCTGAACTCAAAGATTCTGTAGGTGGAGACATTATAAAGATAAAATGTAGCGATGCTGAAAATATGCTGAAAAAGTTGGTTTCAAATGGATATGATGCAATGCTTGTGGATGATGAAATTGTTATCAAGGCGAAGGAGGCGGAAAAAATGATACCCAAAATATTTGCAATAGCAGATGAGGAAATAAAAAGCATTACATACAAGGAGCCATCCTTGGAAGATGTATTCATTCATTATACGGGAAAAGTATTCAGAGATGAAGAAGTTGATGAAATAGAGGCATCGAAAATGAAATGGAGGATGAGAAGATGATCAGCGATATCTATGCAATTTATTTACGGGAGATATTACGGCTATGGAGACAGAAAGTAAGGCTTGTAACAATGATTATGATGCCTTTATTGTGGCTCGGCGTAATAGGAAATGCTTTCAACAGCGTCATGAATTTGCCTACTCAAGGAGATTTTCTATCCTTTCTTACTCCAGGAATCCTTGTAATGACGATGGTTTTCACAGCTACAATATCGGGAATAACCACGGTATTTGACAGAGAATTTGGTTTCCTCAAAGAAATGCTTGTTACTCCAATAAAAAGAGAGAGTATTTTAATTGGAAAAATGCTGGGCGGGGTAACGCAGGCCGTTCTTCAAGGAATCCTTATATTAATTCTTGCCATTTTTATGGGCGTGAAATTTTCTGGAGCAATGTCCATTCCTGGAATGTTTCTAACAATGTTCCTTGTTTCCATTGCTTTCGTATCCTTAGGCTTGGCAGTGGCAAGCAAAATAACGAGCATGGAAGGCTTTCAAATGGTAATGAATTTCATGATTCAGCCCATGATATTTTTAAGCGGTGCTTTCTATCCAACCACTTTCCTCCCTGACTGGCTAAAGATAATGGTGAAAATAAATCCTCTAACATATGGAGTGGATGCAATGAGATATTTTGCGATAGGCGTAAATGAATTCAATATTATAGCTGACCTATTGATTCTTCTCATATTCTCGATAACAATGATTCTGATTGGCGGACATTTCTTCAGGAAGAGTTAATAACCACTATTCTAATTACTCCTCCATAAAAAGAGTATTGCTCCAGCATTTCCTGCCCCTTCATAAGGCGACGGAGTCCTCCATTTTTCACATAAAGCCTGTAATTTCTGCTGTGAGCTTGTTCTGCCATTCCCTCAATAATTTTTATCATAACATTTATCACCTTTCCTTTTATATTTTCCGCCTCCCCATAATCAGCTATTATAACGATGCCATTCTTTGTCATTTCTTTGGCTTTTTCCAATATCTTTTCCTGCTCTTCCATCGTATTTCCATGTAAAACAAATGATAGAATGGCACAATCGAAAATTTTTTTTGTATCCAAGGAAAGAATGTCGGAAACGAGATATTTTGTTCCTGCGGAGCTAACCTTTCTTGCGTAGTTTATCATATGGAGCGATGCATCCACCCCAACCACTTTCATACCCTCATTAAAAAGCATTCTGCATTGTTCTCCTGTTCCGCATCCCAAATCGATAACATTCTTGCATCCATATTTCTTAACAATATTCATAATTTTCTTTCTGACTGACTTTAAGTAATGGCTGAAAAGTAAGTCGTAGGCTCCTGCAAATTTTCCCTCAGCCATGAAATTATACAGGAAAATTATTTTACCCTTCCTCTTTTTCAGATAGATGCAGAACATAAAAGAGGAGGCAAAGAAATTTGCATCATACAAATTATGCGATGCTTGCCTTGGGAGACAATTTGCAAAGGTTGAGCATGGGATAACTAATGAAGAGAGAGGAAGAAGGATAAGGGAAATGATGGGATGGGAAGCAATTGAGCCCTCGAAATGTTGGCTCTGCGAAGGTTTGATGGGAGAGATAGAAAAATTTGCGGATATGGTTGTTGAAGCTCTGGAAGGATATGAATTTAATAACTTTCTTGTTGGCTGCAAAGTTGATGAAGAAATTTTGAAAAGGGAGGAAGAAATATCCACACCGTATGGTGAGAGTATAAAGAGAGAGATAAATAGGGAAGTAGGGAAGCTGGTTGCAAGGAAAGTTGATAAGCCAGCGGAATTTGTTCATCCTGATATTATTGCAATTGTTGATACAAGATATGATATTGTTAATCTTGATGTTCGCCCTGTTTTTATATACGGGCGATATAGAAAACTTGTTAGAGGCATACCCCAAACAAAATGGTATTGCAGAAAATGCAGGGGCAGGGGGTGTGAATACTGTAATTTTAAGGGAAAGATGTATGATGAAAGCATTGAAGAGCTTATTGC
>JAGHBD010000107.1 GCA_021161135.1 Thermoplasmata archaeon | reverse complement strand
GATCTATATTATCCGCTCTTTTAAACTCTTCCACCTGGCAACTTGTTGCATCTGTTACCGGTGTCCTCCCTATTTCTTTGAGTGCCTTTCTTGCTGCTTTATCCAGTGCCCTTGCCAGATCTGCCTCAACATACCATATAAAATATTTTTCTTTTTCCGATGGCAATGCATATGAAATCCCCTTTGCATACTCCTTTTCTAAAGAAGTTATAACTGTCGAAGTTATAATGCTACCAAAAATTAACATTACTCCCAGCACAGCAAATGGAATTCTTCCCCTAATATCTATAATAAATCTCATTTTATGCCCCTCCATATTTGCAGGCTAATTTTTGCACGATAAAGGCCACAAAAACCATAAACAAAATCTATTGCATCCTTCTTAACGTTAGAACTGGAAAGTAATTCCTGCGCCCTATCCCCTATGTAATGCTGATACAAATTTTTATCAAAAATTTCTTTTTGTATGATTTTCCATGTGCAATTCTGTAAAGCTTTGATTTTATCTTCAAATTTTTTGGCATTATTGATACCCTCATAATATTCTTCAGCAATGGACTGATCATATGTTGCAAGAACATTATAAAATACATCTAAAGAATTATTAAATGCATCCAGACAGTTCTTTAAGAAAATATTTTCTCCTGTTATTTCTTTAAGGAAATTGTTGAAAATATCTGCCGAGGCAGCATTGAAATTTGCATCATCAAAACAATAAAGAATAGTAAGATTGGCAACGCTTTTGAAATTTTTGTTAGAACCTATAAGCAGTTCTCTTAACATATAACTAAGTTCATCATATACATTCTGTAATGCTTCTGTCTCTGAATAAATGCCCTCCTGATAGAAGCTAACATTTTCCTCAATATGTGTTAAATTTTCTCGAAATATATCATATAGCTGATTCTTTGTCAAAATGGAATCATGCAGTGAGAAAGGCATTATAATTGTAGCTTCTGATGTAAATTTTTCTTCTGGAGGTTGATATCCAACACATAATTTACTTCCCATAGGTGCCAAATAAACAGGCTGCCATTCCACAGTTAAATTGTACATGATTTTTTTACCGGATCTCTCATTAAAAAATTCTTTTATTTCTTCTTTTAAAGCCTCCTTATACGCTGCAGCTATTGGATTAATGGTATAACCAAATATACTTAATTGGCAAGCAAGACAATCTGCTATTAGATTTGCAAAAGATTGATGGACTAAATAATTGGTAGAGATTAAAGGGTCAATTGAGTCGTATAGGAAAGAGGAAGTGATTTGCTCACCTAAGCTGCTTAAAACGGCTTCTCCAACCTGATAATTAAATTCATCTTTCCTTGTGATAAGAAAAGAGAATAGTTCCTCATCTACTCGTTCCTCTAACTCTTTTTCAGAATATGCTTCTTTCATAACACCTCCCAAGAAAGCAGGTAACAAAATAGCAGCCGAGATGGATACCATAATACAAAATATAATTGCATCCTGCATAACGGAGATTCCCATTTTATTCTTTATCATCATTCAATCAGCCCCCCAAACAATAATGGTAAGCACTCCAAGCACTATCTCAGCATCGTTAAGGCGCACGGCGACCTGTTTAGATGCTGCCACCTTATCAACATCACCCGGAATATTTGTCCATTCTATTGTTTGCACTCCATCTTCTTCCCAGTACACCAATTTAAATCCAAATTCTTTCCCAACAATTCTACTTTCCTCTATTATTGCCTCAATATTATCTTGGCTATTTCCAACACCTTCAAATTTTTTCTTATCAATTGTTCCCCCCACAATTATTCCTTTTTCTGCCAGCAAACCATTTGCTGAGGTTAATTTTTCCAAAATAAAATTTGCCATTTCATATTTATCTAAACTTTTTACCCGCTCGTTATGTTGATAATAAACTCCTGCTATCATCGCAAAGAAAAGAGCAAATCCAATCATAACCACAGCCAAGGCAGGAAGCGATGTAAATTCTTCTGATATGCCTTTATTGTCATTGATAAATGAGGACAAGCGATTTTGCATTTCCTCCCTCCACATATATAAAAATTTTTTCCACATAGAGTGGCTTTTCGCAATCGATTTTAAACGGATTTTTTGCCAATTCATTCGCCATTATTTCCATTTCCCCTTCAAGCACTCCAGCTGGCAATTTAGAATCTGGATTTGCTCCATTATGATGTATGCCATATATGCTTCCAAAATAATTATATATTCCATCTGCCCCCTTTCCTCCGCTCATAGGAGGGTTGATCCAAGGACGTGTATGTAGTTCTTTAGTTGCTACAATCTCTTTATTCATTCTCCCATCATATCTTTTTACAACAATATAATCTGTAGAGAGAAATACTTCATAGTCATAATTTTTATCAGGTAACATATATTTTATTCGTCCAGGGTAATCCTTCACCTCAGCTGCATCAATAATTTTTGCAATCTGCATAGCTATAACATCAATCTCTGCTTTCTTTCGCCAATCACTATAGAATGCTAAGCTTGAAATCGATGCCAACAATATCCCAACAGCTATCAGAAGGGCAATTTGACTCATAAGCCATGATACGTCCCCTCTTTTCTCACACCTTATAAATTTTAACATAATTTCCTCCCTCCGCCATAACAAGCTCGAGTATGATGGTTTGTTTCCCCCCATATAAAACAGTGTGTGAAAATCTTGCATTTTGAGTGAAAAAAGTTTTGTTTGTACCCCATTTCATAATCAAACAGCAACGATTCTTGAGTTTTTCTTCATTTGAACCTAAAATGACTCTATCCACGCTATTAGGCAAATTGATATCCAACGCAGTTTTTGTTCCTTCCGCCGCCGCAGCCATCATCTCCTCGGCTTCGTCAATTATTTTTCTTACTTCCTTCATTGCCATTTTTACCTCATGATCTTTCCAAAGATTGTATATAGCCCCACCGAGCAGAAAAATAGCTATTGCCGCAACTGCTATTGCCACCATATATTGTACAGGTAGCTCCAAGACCCCATACCGATTTTTTATGGATCTCATCTTTTTGACGCATTTATAAAATATGTTTTAAGGGCTGTAGCAACCATCAACACAACACCAATAAACATAACGAAAGGAGGCGATACAACCAGATTTTTATACCCTGCAAACAATAGGGCGGCAATGAGAAAAGCTAACAAGCCACCAATGATGCCTGTTATTTCAATGGGCACTTCTATTTTTCCAACTTTTACAGTTGGTATGTTCTTTCTACTTTTCTCTAGTTTTTCTAATCTTCTTTCTATACTGGCTAATTCTTTTGAATAATCTGGCCCTCTTTTTATGGAAATTGTTACAGGTTTTTCCACATTTTTTCCACTTACATTTAATGGTACTCTATGTTTTTGCACTGCCTCAATATCCCTTTTAAGAGATTCTATCTCTTTCTTAAAATTCTCAGCAACCTCTCTCAACTTGGCTGAAAAATTTTTCTCTTCCTCAACCACTCCTGCAAACTTTGCCCCTGTAAAAGTTTCATTTGAAAGCCTTCTTTCAACAGCATCAAGCCTTTTCTCTATACTTTCTATTCTCTGTTGCAGTCTTTGCAGCCACTCCTCAATATTTACTTGCCGTTGTTTACGCTCTTGCTCCTTTCTTTCCTTTTTCTCCTTTCCAATTTTTACCATTTTAACTCCTTACAACCTTTATCGCGTTTTCCTGATGGAATTTTTTATAACAACTTCCCGCAAAAACTTCTATATCCAAATATCCTTCTTTTCTATATTCTGGAAGTTGCAGATCCAAATAGATAGTTGTTTTACCATTTATATCTGTAATGTTGGATGCACCTGTATCTAAACCGGTTATTGTAACACTAGCACCCTTAATTGGTTTTCCTTTATCATCCTTTACTGTTACATAAATCGGTATATGTGTTCCCTCTGATACCACTCTATTAGTTATCTCCACTGTAAGAGTTTTTGGGAAAAGACAAGGTTTAGATATAACAGCAATGATAGTTGCTAAAGTTGCCGCACCTATAATTAATGAAACCACCATTCGCATTGGTAAATCTTCTACCCCTCTTTTGTCGTTCCTAAAAGTATTGTGCAACATCCCTATCTCACAATAGTTATTGCATCCGATACCTTAAGAGTGTTATAATGTGCAGCAGTTACTTCTAAATCTAATTTTATTGTATCAACATTGGCGGGTATTTTTACATTTTTAACTGTGATTTCTGTTTCTCCTTTTTCATCTGTTGGATTGCTCGAACCTCCCCCACCATATCCATATATGGTAACTGTGGCACCCTTAACAGGTTTGCCTGTATCTGCATCTGTAACTGTAACTTTTACTACAAAGTCAGGTACAGTATATTCATCACTATGTGAAATGCCACAACTGTAGAAATTAGTGCCTTCTCTAAAAGATATGCTCAGATTTTTATTAGGATTTATCATGCCAATCATGGCCATAATTGCAGCCAAAACTGCAACCGCCACGACCACAATTATAATCAGTCGCATGGGCAATCCTTCTATACCTCTCCTATCTTTCAACCATCCTTTCTTAAACATTTTGTCTCCTCCATATCTGAATGAATAATGTGTTTTTAAATTTTAAGGAGAATATGCTGTGTTGAATAAATCGTAAATTTTTATTTT
>JAGHBD010000172.1 GCA_021161135.1 Thermoplasmata archaeon | reverse complement strand
GCATGTATGTAGGAAGCATCATAATAGCTAATCCTGTTTTTTACCGCTATGCTATAGGTAGTTGTATTGATTCCTGTTTCAATAATTTGCATTAAAGAAATTACATCCATTAATATGTCTATGAGTTTTTTTCCTTCATCTGAAGAGAGTTTGTTTCTCATTACATATTTCCACACTATATTTCCTAACTCATACAGAGATAAATCAAGCGTTTTCTCCCCCTGCAGCTTTTCTATGCAATTTATCTCTACAGCCTTATAGATAGAACTTGTATCAAAAATCATCTTTCCCTATCCTCTCTTATTAACGCAACCACATCTTCTGATTTGATTTTTTTGATCAATTTTCTGTTTTCCTCTATCCTTCTCTTTATTTTTAATGCTTCTACTTTTCTAATCTCCTCCTCTATGGCTTTTCTTATCACTCTGGAAACGCTTATTCCATATTCATCTATCTTTTTCTTATATTTTTTAGGAATTTTCGCTGATACCGTTATGTAATCCATAATGTAATACTTTTTATAATACTTAAAGTTTTACATTAGTTCGAAAACTGCAACATTTTCATCCTCCAAAGAAATTTTTTATCTCCTGAATAACATCTCTCGTTTTTTCCATTTTCACATACTTCTTGAATCTTTTTGCTCTTTCATCAAGAATTATTGCAATGCCCCTGTCATCCTCTCTCCTGATTAGCCGCCCCACAGCCTGCATTATCCTACGAATTGCCTGCGCTTCCATCACATATTTCCAGCCATTTCCATATTTGGCATCATAAAAACGCTGCAATGCATATTGCTTTGCCGAAGGAGGCGGATATGGAATGCCTACGATGACAACAACCTCAAGCTCTTCAGATGGAAAATCAATGCCTTCTGCCAGCCGCCCGCCCATCACGGAGAGGAAAACACCGCCTTTATTCTTAAATTCCTGGAGTTTTTCCATTATGCTTTTCTGCCTCTCGCCTCTCGTTTCCACATAAACATCTCTTTCTATCCTTAGTTTTTTAAGGAATCTTTCCATGACAGCATATGAAGGAAAAAGAACGAGAGTATTTTTATTGATGGAATTGCATATGGTGTTTAAATGCTCTACTATTTTCTCAAGCATTTCCTCCTCCATGTAATATCTGGTTGTTACTCCCTCAACATATACCACCCTCTTGTTGCTTTCTGGAAAAGGGGATGGGAACTTTTTTGTGACTGCTTCAATGCCAATGCTTTTAATATATTCTTCCATCGGCTCTAACGTGCCAGACATGTGGATGCTGCAGTAGAAGGAATTTATTATTGATGAAGCTATGGAGGCATCCAAGCAATAGGCGGCGATGTGTATCAGATCATCATTTTTCTCCACAATTTTAACCCACTTTTCATCTATTTCATTCCATCTCATAATAAAATTGCCAACGCTTCTGAGAAAAGAACGGGGAAGCATTTTTTTACTTTCCTTTATATCTGCAATTATATCTCCATAGACTATCATTTTCTCCGCTATTTTTTGTAACTCATTGCTTCCAATGCCGTTTTCTTCAAATTCTTTCAATAATCTTCTCTCATCCATCAAAGCATCGTTGGTTTCAGAAAATTCCATTTCTTCCTCAAGTTTTTCAAATAGTTCTTTAAAAACATTTAACGCCTCATTTATATCATCATCTCTCACTCCATACTCGCCCGCTTCATTTATCGCTGCCCTTATTGTGCGTGATGAAATGGAAAAGGAAAGGAGTTCGCGACAAAAATCTGGCAGATTATGTGCCTCATCTATTATAAGTATTGTTTCATCAAAATGATATGTATATAGTTTGCTGAACTTTTCTCTCAAAAAATCATCAAAAATGTAAATATAAGGGGCTATTACAATATCTGCTTCTTTAACAAGCATTTTATTCATTTCATACGCACATATCTTGTTATTTCTTCCATATTCAACCAGCTCTTCAGCAGCCACAACATTATCAAAAAATATTTTGTCCTTAGATGCTACAAAATTTTCAAAGAAAATGCATCTGTTCCACTCCTCCTTTCCCTTCATCGCTTCCATACTTCTTTTTTTCCTCGCCGCACACAAACGTGCGACATCTTCATTGCTCAACCCCTTTTCTTTTAGGGAAGGGATAGTCTCTATAAGAAGGCAAGTATTTGTCCTCCCCTGCATTCCAACTGCCCTCATTCGCCCTTTCATCCTCCGCAGCTCTTCTATCGCCTGCTTCTGCTGCGAGTTGGTGCGAGTGAGATAAACAATACCCTTATCATTTTCCATAGCAAATGAAAGGCTCGCCGCCAGAACACAAGCCGTTTTCCCCGCACCAGCAGGAGCCTCAAAAACGAGATGCTTTTTCTCATGAAGACATTCTAAAATCGTCTCCATAATTTCTTTCTGTCCTTTCCGCGGCTTATATGGAAAGAGATTCATTTCTCTCTTTTTATCTTAATGAGTTTATCGAGTACATCTCTTTCATCAAGGGTCAAATCCATATCAAGAAGTTGCTGAATCTCCTGCCTGCTTATATCAACAAGCATTATCTGCCCAGGCTTTATCTGTCGCCCGACTGTAGCTCCTTCGATAGCAACCGCCACCTCCATTCCCTGTTTCGCCACCGTCAGCGTTCTCTTCTCATGCTGTATGCTCTTTATTTTTCCAACGCTTTTGCCGTCGTCCCTTATTAACTTCTGCCCGGGCCTTATTTCTCCTGCCAGAACTCTTACACCTATAATTGCTGGCTTGCTGACACGGAATGTATAATTTGGGAGAAACATTATCATGCCCGGATGCGTTATCTGCCTCCTTCTCTCCTCCTCAACCTCCCGCCTCTTTTTCTCCAGCCATTCGTCAAATTTTTCGAGAAGATGATAAATAACTTTATCTGTGATTATATCAACTTCGTTGCTCTCCTCTGCCTCTGGCAGAACCTTCACATTAAAACCCAGAATTACCTTATTTAGCGGATTGGCATTTGTTTCTGCCTCAACGATATCTCGCTTGGAAATGTCTCCAACATCTGCCTTCCTTATTGATATTCCTTTTTCCTTTAGCATGAATGCCAACGCCTCCAAGGAACCGACGGCATCAGCCTTCAAAATAATTCCTTCATCAGCTGTTTCAATCCTGATGCTCATTTCCTGCTGTATTTTCTTTATGTCTTCCTCAAGATTCTTCACAACCTTTATTGGAGCGCCAGCAAATGTGTTCTCCAGCTCTGGAGCAGCTATTTTAACACCACATGCTGCATGTGCCTCTTTAACATTCTGGAATCGATCCGATGGATCCCTTATTTCATCAAGTGGCTTTGGCTTTAGCAGAGCCCTTATTGTTGTAACAAAAGGTCCTTTTTTGCCACCGACCACTATTTTATCTCCTTCTCTTAGGATACCATTGTATATTATTGCATCCACAGTTACACCAAGTCCTCTCTCCTCTTTAACTTCTAATACTGTTCCTTCCGCTTCTTTTTCTTCTGTCATAAGCTTTTTCTCGAGAAATCTCTGAGCAAGCCCTATTAGAATCATGAGCAATTCTGGCACCCCCTCTCCTGTTTTGGCAGAGATGGGCACGATGGCAACATTTTTTGTAAAATCTCTTATCCTATCATATCTTTCTGCAGAAAAGCCCTTCTCATATAAGCTTCCGACAAGCTTATAGAATTTTTCGTCAAATTCTTTCCTTGTTGCTTCAATCTGCTTTTCTAAGCGCTGGGATATCACGCCATCTGCCTTCCTCCATCCAGAAATTGCATCAATCTTATTTGCTGCCACAACGAAAGGTGTGCGATATTTCCTTAAAATTTCTATTGATTCCTCCGTTTGCTGCATCATTCCTTCATTTATATCGACAATGAGAATCGCCAAATCTGCTAAAGCTCCGCCTCTTGCCCTTAAAGTGGTGAAGGCAAAATGACCTGGAGTATCGATGAAAAGCAAGCCCGGAACCTTAAACTGCTTTCCTTTGAGTAAATTCCCGCATATCTTTTTTATTGCATCAAGCGGAACTTCTGTAGCTCCAATATGTTGTGTTATCGCCCCCGCTTCTCTGGCTGCGACGCATGAGCCTCTGATATAATCTAACAATGTTGTTTTGCCATGATCCACATGACCCAGCACTGCCACTATGGGCTGTCTAATGTACATTCAAGCAAGAAAAGTTTTATCCTATATAATTTTTGTTTATAAAGAAGTTGCCAGTTACTCGCTGAAAGAGAATCTGCAAAGCCATCGCTCTTATGAATAACGGCCAACTCATCCTGTTGCTATCCCTCAGATGCTGGAAATTTGTTCTTATGAGGTTTTGGAAAGAATTGGAAATTTTTTTCTATATTACAGGAATTGAAGGCTTTTTCATTCTGAAAAATTCCGTTTATGCAGATTTTGTATGCAGATTTTGGAAAGATTTATATCTTGAAAGAGATTGTGGGAATATTATGAAATTGGTAGAAATTGCCAAGGAAAATGGTTTTAAAATTCTCGAAACAACAAAAAGTGTTGATGAAATTGCCTTACAGAAGACGGGCATCCCAGAAACAATAAATGCTGCATATGTGGAAAAAGATGGTGTTGTTTATCTGGTAAAGGAGAATGGAACAAAGGAAAGAATAGGAACAAAGAAATATTGGGAGAAAATAGAGAAATATAAGCCATCTGAAGAACACCACATAGCGAAGATAAATACAGATATTCCCCATGAAAAGGATTTGATGAGTTGTGGATTATGCAAATTGCATAAAAATACTACGGCTCTTCTTAACGTTGTCATAACCAATAGATGTGATTTGAGATGCTGGTACTGCTTTTTCTTCGAGGAGAAAGCTGGCTTTGTTTATGAACCAAGTATAGATGAAATAAGAAGGGGACTTGAAGCGGCGAAGAAATTCAATGGTTATATGCCGCCTATTCAAATTACAGGCGGCGAGCCAGCATTGCGTGATGATGTGGCAGAGATAATAAAAATGGCAAGAGAAATGGGCTCGCCACATGTGCAGCTGAATACAAATTCTGTTTCGCTGGGCATAGAATTTTTTGAAAAGCCAGAAGAAGCAAAAGCCAGGGTAATGAAATGGGTTGAGGCTGGGCTTAAAACAGTATATACTTCATTTGATGGAGTGAAGCCTGATTCAAATAGCAACCCAAAAAATCATTATGAAGCACCTTTTGCCCTTGAAGCATACAAACAAGGCGGGCTTAAAAGCATTGTTTTGGTGCCAACTGTCAGCCAGATCAATCTTAAAGAAACACCCGAAATAGTCAAATTCGCAATGAGGAACATAGGGCGGGGTATAAGGGGAGTGAATTTTCAGCCAATATCTCTTGTAGGATATATAAAGAAGGGAGATAGAGAAAAACTCAGAGTAGTTCAATCTGACATAGTTGAAGAATTAAAGAAAGTTTTTGGATTTGGTATAGAAGCATGGTATCCGGTGCCAACTGTTGCTTCACTTGCCGATATAATAGGCAGAGAGCCACACGTTCATTTTTACAATAACGAGAAATGCGGTGT
>JAGHBD010000051.1 GCA_021161135.1 Thermoplasmata archaeon | reverse complement strand
ACATATTGTTAAGCTTGTAAAATCATCAATTCTTTTTGATGATTTATCTTGGAGAAAGCAGCTTTTAGCAATTATTCAACACAGCATAAAATTAAATAAATTTTTTAAATTTCAAATTATGGAAATTAGGGCTGGGGGCATAGATGAAGATAAATACAGCAGATTGAAACTTTTTGAATGGTTTGATATCGAGAAAGTTGAGAAGGAAAAAGTGTTGGTAGTTGGAGCAGGGGCTTTAGGAAATGAGGTATGCAAAAATCTTGTTTTATCTGGATACAAAAAAATTACAATTGTAGATATGGATCAAATCGTTAAATCGAATCTTAACCGATGCATATCTTTTTCATATGATGATGCTGAAAAAGAGAGATACAAGGCGAAGGTTATTGCAGAGAAATTGAAGGAAATTGAGCCAAATGTGGAGGTGAAATACTTTACAAAAAGAATTGAGGAACTTGGAGAAGATTTCATTCCTTCTCACTCCCTTGTTCTTGGCTGCGTGGATAATGTTGCCGCTCGCCTCCATATAAATGCGAGCTGCTATGCTAATGGAGTGCCATATATAGATGGTGCTACGCATGGCCAGATAGGGAAGGTGCAGGTGATTATTCCTCCCCATACAAGTTGCCTTGAATGTAGCACAAATAAAACGCATGCTAAAATCCTCCAAAAAAGATTTAGCTGCACGGGAAAGGATATAATATATTTCGAGCCAAAAATTGCCGCAGATATTAATACCACGAGCATAATAGCGGCGGTGCAGGTGCAGGAAGCCCTCAAGATAACCCATGGAAGGGACAATTACATAAAGAATATTTTTTACTATGATGGTAGCAGAAATTTTGCAAGCGTGCTGGAGCTTCCAATCAATCCCTCATGCCCAAATCATACTTCATTATAACAAACCCCGCATGCATGCAAACATCTTTAAAACCCATTTTTTTGTAGAAGGTATAGGCATCTATGGTTTTTGAGGTTGAAACAAAAGCGGTTTTTCCAAGTTCCTTTATCCTTTTTAACGCAAATTTGAGTATCTCCTTTCCATATCCCTGCTTCCAGTAGCGAGGAGATACCATAAGAAATTCAATAAAAGCATTTTCATTTTTCATTAGGGAATCGGGTATCCAGCCCAACTTTTTTCCTCTATATTTATAAATTATGGCAACTGTGGAGATTATTTCTCCTTCTTTTCTCCATACATAAAATTCATCAAATTCATTTTCAAGCCTCTCCTTTAAAAATGGTTTGTATATTGCTTTAAACTTTTCAAATTCATGGGGCTTTGGCTTTTCTGAAATCCATTCAAGCAACGGATATTTTCCCTCCGTCGCCCTATATATTTCATAAACAAAATGCAGTATTTCATCCAGCCTATAATTTTCCTCTCTCTGCAGCATATTTACAACCACAATTCCTGTTCTCAGGTATTTTTTTCAGGGCTTCCTTAACAACATCCATCAAATCCCCTTTCCTCTCTTCATATACTCTCCTTATTTCCTCAACATCCAGTTTTTCCTGCATCCCAGCAGCATAGTTAGATATTATACATATTGAAGCATAGCATATTCCTGCCTCCCTGGCAAGAATCACCTCTGGAGAAAGGGTCATCCCAACAACATGGGCAAAATTTTTCAGCATGTTTATCTCCGCTTTAGTTTCAAGGCGGGGTCCTTCAGTTACAACATATACGCCTTCATTCACTTTTCCTTTTTTCATTGCCTCCTCAATCAGAATTTTTCTCACAATAGGACAAAATGGTTGGGACATATCGATATGAACTGCCTCCTTATCGAAAAAAGTGGATTTGCGGCATGTAAAATCGATAAAATCATCTGGAATGAAAAAGGACCCTATTTCAAATTCCCTTCTCATTGAACCCACAGTGTTAATTGCCACAATTGCTCCAACGCCTGCTTTCTTCATGGCTGCTATATTGGCACGATAATTTACCATATGAGCAGGAACATGCTTTTTTCCATGGCGAGGCAAAAAGAAAATTTCCCTATCACCTTCATCAAGATAGAATAAAATAACGGCTCCATATGGTGTTTCAACCTCTATTTCATCTCCTCTCATTTCATAAAAACCTGTTCCTCCTATAACACCAACTTTCATTATCACCATAATAAAGAGAGATATTTAATTCTGATGTAAGGCAAAAATATAAAAATGATGGCAAGCTTATCCTTTCATATGCTGGATGGAAATAGGAAATGGTTTTTGCTCATCGCAGTTGTAGCTATCTTAATCCTTGCATCATTATGGAGTTTTCTTGAGAAACCTTCTGAAGTTGGAGGAGATAGTGTAACCATAGATGATAAAATCAGTCCTTATGAAAATCAGGGATTATTTGTTCAGATATTGAGGATCCGTAACAGAAGTCTCATGAATAAGATGCTAACTCGCGGTCCATCATGGAAAGAGGTTCCTCGTTTTTATTATATTGTGAATGTTGATGGAGAAGAAGGGAGTTCAAAAGGATATGTTGGTGATGAAGGAGTTTATACAACATATGATACAGCTGGCTACGAAAGCACCATGACATTCGATGTGGATGAAGAAAGGGAATATTCGAAGGTGGTTATATCGATTATTGAACAGCAACCCAAGGGATTGTTTGGCATGGAAGAGGTTGAGAAGGAAAGAATAGAGCTGATATATGACTACCGCACTGGTAGATGGACTGGAGATGATTATTTCGGAGACAAAGATGGAATGGGTCACTATCTCGGGAAGAATTACGAAGTATGGTTTAACATATATCAATCAGATTATGATAATGATGGCATACCATACTGGATTGAAAGAAATGTTCTCGGAACTGATCCAACGAGAGATGATAGCAAGCTGGATCCAGATAATGATGGAATACCGACATCGTGGGAATGGAAATATGGTTATGATCCTTTCACATATAATGATCACAAAAACCTTGATCCAGATATAGATGGGATAGAGAATATTGAAGAATATAAAATGCGAAACTATTTTGCCAATCCTTTCCAGCCAGATATATACATAGAAACTGATGGTATGCAAAAAAGAGGATTTTTCGACATCCCTCACATTTTCTACAAAGAATCGCAACAGATGATTATTGAAAGATTTGCCCGCCATGGGATAAACGTCTATATAGATGATGGCTGGATGGATGGCTCGCCAAAAGGCGGTGGAGAAATGCTTCCGTATACAAGAAACATGGATGACGTGATGGGCAAGCAATTGCTGGCTTTCTACAAACATCATTTCCCTGAGGAAAGAAAAGGAATATTTAGATATGTGGTTATAGGAGATAGAGAAGATGGTGGTGGTTTTATCACACCAGTAGTGTATAACAAGTTTGATGCAATATACGTGAGCAATGGCTGGAAATCACTTAAAACCCGCCTTGCTTTTACACCCCGCGAAATAAGAGTGATGCTTGCGAAAGCTGTTCTTCATGAGCTGGGTCATTCCATAGGGCTCATGCCAATAACATTTCCAGGTATAGATTTAATGAGCAGGAAATTTGGAGATAGATACCCGAGTATGTCAGATACTGATTATGAGGGGTATCTGAAAAATTACTATAGTGTTATGAACTATCAGTATATCTACAACAAACCATTCTTCTTTTCAGAGAATGGCACATATCTTTTTGATTATTCTGACGGAAGCAATGGTCCTCCATATGATCAAAATGACTGGGAACACATTTATCTCCCAACTTTCCAGCTTGATGTTCCATTCTATGAGGAACCAACCGATGAAAATTTTGAAGATATAGAAATTGTAAATGAGTATCCAGGGGTTATCGAAGAAGGATGGATATATGATGAAAACCTTACAGAAAAATACTCAAAAGAATTTAAAAAAATGGCGATGGTAAAAAATACAGATGTGGACATACAGGTATTTGTTAAACCTTCTGCATCTGAAAATGAATATAATCTCCGGGTCTATGCTAAGCCAAGAGTGGAGCCTGTATTTGCAGTATGGTCTTTAGTTGCAGAAGGATATGTGGATGAAAACGGAACCATTTCCTTCTATTCGCAGCAGGACATAATAGACGAGGTAAAAGAGGCAATTGGAATAAAATAGCGGGCGCGGCGGGATTCGAACCCGCGACCTGCAGCTTAGGAGGCTGCCGCCATATCCTGGCTAGGCCACGCGCCCTCCTGCATAATAAACTTTTCCTAAATATATATTATTGTAGTTGCGCCTTCCATTCGTTGATATACAAGATTTCGTGAAGGTCTTTTCGATCCTCTTTTTCCTTATCATCTGCCGAATAGCCAATTGGCAATATAACTTGGAGTTTGTATTCTGAAGGGGCTTTGATTAACTTTCCCACTTCTCCGGGATTGGGGGGAGTATAAGTGACGGTTGAAAGACCTTTTTCCTCTAAAGCCAGGAGAATATAACCTATGGCCAACCATGTCGATTGAATGAAATACGGTGCTTTTATGTGGGAGAATACAAGCAACAGGAAAGGAGCTTTAAGAAAATCTTTGTGCCATGAGAAATTTTTTTCCTGAAGCCATTTTTTCAATTCTCCACCAACTTTTCTATAAAATTCCCTCTCCCCTTTTTCGCATATTTCTTTTATCTTTGCTTTGATTTCCTCGTCACTTACAATTACGAATCTCCATGGCTGTGCATTCATGCCTGATGGCGCTTCTCTTGCAACGTTAATGCAGTATAAAATATCCTCCAACCTGACTGTGTCATTAGTAAATTTCCTGACTGTTTTTCTTTTTCTTGCAAGCTCGAAAAGCATATTATCTTTTTTCAATCTCTGCAAGTCTTTTTATCCTTTCCACTCCCCCAATTTTTTTAATATACGCTGCCACACTCTCTGGCACAAGTTCTTCCCAATTTCTTCCTTCCGCAATCCATCTTCTCACCACTTTTCCCTGGTATTTTCTTCTGTTATACATTTTTGTACTCACAACTTTAAATCCCTCTCTTTCAAACAATTGCCTGATTAATGGATTGTTGGATATTACAACATCAAATGATGGGACCAAATCCATAACATGCTTTGCATATATGCCATATCTGTTTATATCAGGAACAGGAATTACATGAAATCTCTTTATTTTTAATTCTTTCATTGCCTCACAAATCATTTCATTTCTTTCTCCAGCTGTAAATGGATTTTCAAAGGAAAAACTTTCATAAGCTGAACCAATAGCAAAAATTATTTCATATTTCTTATTTTCCTCAACCATTCCAGCATGCCCCTTATGAAATGGCTGGAATCTCCCAATAAGTAACGCTCTCATGGCAATATAGCCTCATCGAGTAAAATAATTTTTCTATTTGAGGCAAATTTCTTTTGTTAAAGCATCAACTTAAAGACTATATACGTTATAAGAATCATTATTGTGCCGTGTCTTAAACCTGCTATTGCCTTTCCTTCCGCCAGCGAGCCTGCAACTATGCCACTTCCTATGGCCTGCGAAAGGGCTGTAGCTATGTAAATGAATTTGTAGCTTTCGAGCGTGAGGCCTGAACCACCGCCAATAAGCTGCCCCGCTCCAGATGCTGCTTCGTAAAGTTTAGGCAGGAACATAGAGGCAAGGGCTATTATAACTGCCAGAAAAACAAAGAAAGAGATGTATATAATCATGAGATACATTTTCATTTCTGTTCTCCTTTCTGCTTGCAGAATCTTTATTTCCCTGACATTTTTTGCTGCTGCTTCTATCACATCTGCGATTTTTCCTCCTGCCTCAGATGCTTTAACTACCATTGTGGTTGTTCTTTGCACAAGAGGGGTTTTAATTCTTTCTCCAAACCTTTTCAATGCCTCGCTGAATGGCAATCCCCATGAGATTTGTACAGCCATTTTCTTGATTTCAGGGGTAAGGTAACCGTAATCACCCTTCGCAGCCATCTCCACTGCTCTGGCCATTGTCATTCCTGCTTTTCTTGACTCAGCTAAGTCTCTTAAAAATTCTGGAAATCTTTCCTCCATCAAATTTATTTTTCGGTAGAGAGCATATTCGTAAAAGCCAAAAGGACCTATTGAGGAGAGGATAGCAAAGATAGCAAAATCAATGGAATTGTTTTTCGACAGATGTATCGGTCCTATGGCTTGTAATTTACCCAGTTGTGTTAGAACAGCCAGAACTATAAAGAGAACAGCAAAAATTGCAGATATACTCAAAATCATTATTCTGTAAAGAGTTTCTGGATCATATTTCTCTTTCATTACGCCTGTTTTTTCAGGAAGTACGAATATTATGTATAGTATCATGACTATCAAGAGAATTATGCTAATGATTATCATTGCATAGCCCCATTGAATTCTAGCGGGTTCAAAACCTGGGAATTTAACTACTGTAAGTATGTTTATCAAAATGAAGAGAACAATGAGGGAAATGATAGAGAGATAAAGGATATTTCTTCTAAACATCACCTCCTCTCTTACCTCTCTTCCTCTTTCATATAATCCTGTGATTGAAGCTACGGGCGGAGGCATTTCCCCTCCTGCCATCAGAGAAGCCATCCAAGATATGAGGGCTATATTTATGAGGAATAGAGGATCAGCCATATTTAGAATAATAGGAGAAACATTTTCTGGCAAATGATATCCAATATCAAGTTGGGAGCCAATAACAATTAGGGAGAAAATAAAAGCAAATAGGAGGAATATGGAATAGGCAGCTGTTTTTTCAACAGAAGGAATGGAAAAAACAGTGTATAACATGAGAAGTAGAACCACTCCAAAAAGAATATTCACGATAACTCTAGAAAGATTCATCCCAAGAAATATTATAAAAACATTCAGCATTGTGGCAAATATTAGGAGAATGAATGATATTAGGGAGGTGAAATAATATCTCCACTCTTTCTCCCTATATTCTTCAGAAATGAAAAGAAGCATATCCTCCTTTATTCTCCTCTGAATCCATGAAAATATGAGAAAGGCTATCAAGGCAGAGGCAAAAAGCACATTTGAAAGCATATACTCTTCTCTCATTCTAAAAAATACTGACAGAGCTATTATGATGAAAGATATTATGAATGAAGGCCATACTATCTTTTTCCCTATCATTTCACACCTCCGGCGACATTGATTGTATTGCCAATGCAAACCCAAGATTGGCTAGAGGAAGCATAACAAAAGCGAGTAGATACATTATTAAGCCTGTGCTGGGTCCACCGCCGAATAATGCCATGACAGAGAACATTATTATGAGGAATAGAGGAGCTGCCACTACAACCGTCACATAGCTTTCCGCAAGTACTCCAAGTGTCTGAAGGAACTCCTTCTGCACTCTCCTATTTTCTCTCGTATACTCTTCTGCTTTGGCTAAGAAGTATTTTTTGAGGTCTCCTCCAGATGTAATTGTCGTTATGGCTCCCTGAATAAACTCCTGAAACTTTATTGAAGGTGTTCTGTTGGCGGCATTTCGTAGAGCAGTAATTATATCTATATTGAAAATGGCAATATCCCTGTAAATCCAGGCCGCTTCTTTATGCACTTCTCCATAAACTGGCTGTTCAGCTAAGCTCTTAAAGATTTCTGCAGGAGTAATGCCTGCGGTGCTCATCGCGGCAATGAAATTAAGAGCGTATGGAAGCTTCGCATCAATGTCTTTCTTTCTTCTATTTGCTCTGCTTTCTGGAATCATCATTGTTATGAAATAGGCAAGGGCAGCAAGAAGAATGGGCGAGGGGATAACAATGGCAAGAAGTTTTGGAGGAAGAGAAATGAAAGATGGAAGAACCAAGAGGTAAAGAATAATGATGATTACGCCAGCAACGGCTCCAAGCACCCCATTCATCCATGCAAAAGCTATGTATGCCTCAGGTCTTACCTCCATAAAAGCTCTCTCGAGAGTTCTTTTTATGTATTCAATCTGCGTGGATTTTGCAGCTTTTCTCCCAAAAATCTTATAGCACAGGGCTTGATATTTTGTCAGCATGTTCTCCCTTCTTTTTATCTTCTTCTATTCTTTCCATGACTTTATTCGGGTCTTTATAGTATGCAGCTATTACATTGCCAAAATCAACATAATGTTTTATTCCCTTTTCCATCATCCACTTGATAACTTCCACTCTCCTGTTGAACTCTTCATTAAGTTCCCTGTCTGTCCAGTTTCTCTGTTCTGCTATTCTATCAAGCACATGTCCCTTGCCGTAATAATCGAAGGAATCCTTTCTTGGATTCCATTTAAAAACTTCATTTGTCAAAATATCTTCTGTGGTGGGATCAATTCCAACAACCTCCACCACTTCTTTGACCCTCCTCACTCTTTTCCTCCCTATTCTCATCAATCCCTGTATTGCCACAATATCGAGAGCTTGGAGTTGGATACGGGGTATATTTATTGGTTCTCCTTCCAGCCTATGGACTACAGAAAATATTGAGTCTGCATGCATTGTGGAATACACTGTGTGCCCAGTTGCCATCGCTTGGAATAGAACAACAGCCTCCTCACCTCTAATTTCTCCCACTATTATATACTCTGGTCTTTGCCTTAATGCTGCCTTCAGTAAATCAAACATTCCCACCCTCGCTTCTTCACCTTCACCAGACGTTTCTCTCGTAACGGAAGCAATCCAGTTTGGATGCGGCAAATTGATCTCTCTTGTATCTTCTATGGAAACAATTTTCATCTGTGGAGGAATGAAAAGAGCGAGAGCGTTCAGAGAAGTTGTTTTTCCAGATGCTGTTCCTCCAGCAATTATGGCTGAAGCCCCATGTTCTATCGCAAGCCAGAAATATGCAGCCATTTCAGGCGAAATAGTATTGAATTCCACCAGATGGGTTGGAGTAAAAGGTTCCTCCCTGAATTTCCTTATAGTAAAATTCGAGCCCATTGCCGATACTTCCCTCGCCAAACATGCCTGCAGACGGGAGCCGTCAGGCATTGTGGCATCGAGCAGCGGGCGGGCTATGGAGATGTGCCTTCCGCACTTCTGAGCAAGCTGTATGACGAAAGAGTCGAGCTCATTTTCCGTTTGAAAAATGACATTCGTTTTTACAGATTCATAGTTGCGGTGATAAATAAAAATTGGCACACCTGCAGCATCACATGAAATGTCTTCGATCATGGGGTCATGCATTAGAACATCGATTTTTCCGTATCCGAGAAAATCTCTGATCACATAATACATTATTTTTTCCTTCGTAACATCGTCCATACTTATTGAATAATCTCTTATCACTCTATCCACATTTTTTCGCAGATATTCTTTTGCCTCGTCCTCACTAAATTCAGTTAGCTCTATATCCATTGTTTTTATGAGTGTCTCCTTTATGAATTCAAGGAGTTTTCTTTCCTCTGTTGTGAGTTTTGGCTCTACCACCTCATAAATATATTCATGGTTTTTGTTATCATATAAAATTCTAACATAGGCATAGGGTTTTATTATTGGATGAACCTCAACAACTTCTATATAATCTTCCTTTGGAGGAGATAAATCAACTATTTCTTTATATTCTCCAAATAATTTATCTACTTCCTCTCCTCTCTTTATTTTGACAATCGTTTCCTTTGCCCTCATTCTTTCTTCCATTTCCTGTATGTTTCTGAGTTCTTCCATTATTTTCTTCTTTGCCGCCAACACCTCATCTATCTTAAACTTGCTTAAAAGAAAGCCAGCCCTCTTTTTTTCTTCTTTCTCCTCCTCTTTGAATATCTTTTTCATTTCAAATATTAATTCCTCGCCCTATATATAGATTTATACTTTTTCTCGAGAAATTATTTGAGAATAAATCGCCAAATGAAAATATTGTCTTCCGCTACATACTCCTTGCCTACATATCCTCTAGCTTTAAATGCAACCATTCCCGTATCTTTCAATCCACTCTCGACAGAATCCCAATAAAATTCGAAAGGTGGCTGCGTGGCATTATATATTACGATTCCTCTGCACCCGACTTTTGGAGGAACTATAAATTCGATACCATCTATGCCCTCGCTTGCCTCTGCTTTCACAGTTACAGCCCCGAGAACAACCTGACCTTTTATAGGGAAAATTTTAATGTCGAGAATATAAATGCCATTTAATGGTCTAGTGATTTTAACCCATGAGTCATCCGAGGCAGAAGTAATAAATTGGGGCATAAATATGAGGAAGGATAAAGTGCTCGTTTATCTTTCATTTCTCCCTTTCTATCGCAAATTCTGCTATCTCTATTAATTCCTTCTTTGCCCCACTTTCTGGCAGGATTTCTAATGCATCTATAGCTTTCTTAGAATATTCTCTTGCTTTTTTCTTTGCATATTCTATTGCCCCAATTTCCTCAAAAAATTTTATTATTTTTTGTACTTCTTCATCACTTGCGCCCTCTTTCCCATAATATTTCAACCATTCTTTACTTTCCGACCTCTTATATGCGTATATATAAAGCAATGTTTTCTTTCCTTCCCTTATATCACTTCCAACTGGCTTGCCAATATCCTTGCCAATAACATCCAAGCAATCATCCCATATCTGAAAAGCCATTCCTAAATTAAGCCCATATTTTTGCAATGCCTCAATTTCCTCCTTTTTTCCTCCTCCTATGATTGCTCCGCCCATTGCTGCGTGCTCAAACATTTTCGCTGTCTTTTTTTCGATCATTTCCAAAAATTGGTTTTCTTCAATATATTCCATTTCTTCGAAACTTACGTCCATTTCCTGTCCCTCGCATATCTCCTTTGCCATTATAGCAAGATTTCTAAGAATCTTTTTTGCTGTTTCCGCCTCTCTCAAATTGCTTGCCACCTCAAATGCCTTGGCAAAAAGAGCATCTCCAGCAAGGATGGCGGCATCCTCTCCAAATTTCACATGTACTGATGGCTTACCCCGCCTTTCTTCATCCTTATCCATAATATCATCATGAACGAGTGTAAAAGTATGTATGAGTTCTAAAGCAACCGCAAATGGAATGGCTTTTGTAAAATCACTGCCTACCGCCTCGCAAGCAAGGCAGGCAATTATAGGGCGCAATCTCTTTCCACCTGCAAATGGCAGATACTTTACTGCTTCATAAAGGCGCGGTGGCTCCTTCTCATACAAATAATTTTCTATTGCTTTATCAACTGCTTCCCTTATTTCTACAATGTCCATATCTCCGCCTCCCTCAATTCTTCTATATTCTTGCAGCCCGTTAAAAACATCGCCGCTTTTAAGGAGCGGGCAAAAACCTCCATTTTTTCCTCCACCGACTCACTATTCAAAAATGCGGCGGCAGCTGCAGCGGCATGGGCGCCCAGCGCTATAGCTTTTGCCACATCTAATCCATGTCTTATTCCACCTGTTGCTATCAAAGTTAAGCCAGCATCATTGCATAGCTCTGCCAGCTCCATTATGCAATAGGGTGTTGGAATCCCCCAGTCCCAGAAAATTTTTCCGAGTTCTTCCTGTATTTTATCTCCTCTCATCGCAGCTCTATACGCTTCTACAGCAGCAAATGAAGTTCCGCCTGCTCCTCCAACGTCTATACCCACTATATCTGTATCCAAAAGTTTTTCTGCTGTTTCTATTGAGATGCCTGCTCCCGTTTCCTTAACAATTGTGGGCTTTGTTATACTCGCCGAAACTTCTGCTATTTTTTTAATGCAACCCTTTGCATTTCTCTCGCCCTCTGGCTGAATCACTTCTTGAAGAAAATTGAGATGGATGGCGAGAACATCTGCATTTATCATTTTTATGGCTTCATTGGCTTTTTCTGCCGCATCTTCCCATTCCAGAAGTTGCGGAGCGCCGATATTTGCAATCTTAAGTGGAATTTTATATTTCTTTATGACAGAATAACTTTCTTCAACACTTCTATCTTTAAGACCTGCTCTTTGCGAACCCACTCCCATTCCAATGCCGTATTTTTCTGCTACTTTTGCAAGCTCTTCGTTTATTTTTATGGCTTCTTCGAATCCCCCCGTCATCCCTGCAATTATTAAAGGCATGTTAAGCTGTTTTCCAAAAAGCTTTGTGCCCATATCAATCTCATCCATGTTTATTTCTGGCAAAGCATTATGCAGAAGTATAAAATCATCCCAATAATTGTATGAATGGCTTACATCTTTGCTCCTTACGATTTCAACATGTTCCTTTTTCCTATCTTTCATTTTATCACACAGATGATTGGATTGAATATTTAATTGTTGTGCAAGTTATTCTATCAATTCCTCAACCTCTTTTTTGCCTTTTTCAATTTCCTTCACTTGCTCTTCATCTTTTTTTAGAAGCAATGCAAGAAACTCGCCTACATGCGTTTTTTCCTCATTTGCGATATCCATCAGTACTTTCTTTATATCCTCATTTTCTGTCATATTGGCAAGCTGCTCATATAAATTTATTGCATCTAATTCGGCTATTATACCGAGACGCAATATCTCTTTATCCAAATCTTCCTGCCCAACATTTTTCAGATCAATTGGTATTTTTGATAACATGATAAAAGAATGATAAATTGTATATAAAGGTCTTTTCTTCAACTTTTTCAAAATTTACTTCATTACTGTAATGTTATCTCCGACTCTTATTGTTCCACCAGCAATCACTCTTGCAAAAATTCCTTCTTTTGGCATTACACATTCGCCCGTGAGTCTTTTAATCTCGCAGTCATCATGGCATTTTTTGCCTATCTGCGTCACTTCAATTATAACTTCGTTCCCTATCTTTAATCTCTGCCCCACTTTAAGCTCAGCCAGATTTATGCCTTTAGTTGTTATATTCTCTGCAAAATCACCGTAGCCAATTTGCAATCCTTTTTTCCTCATTTTTTCAATGCTTTCTTCGGCCAGCAAGCTTATTTGACGATGCCATCTGCCAGCATGGGCATCGCCTTTTATGCCCTCCATTGTTATCCTTGCTCTTTCAACTGGCTTTTTTCTCTGCCCCTTCTTGTCGCTTATGTTTATTGATACCACAATTCCTTCCACAATTGTATTGCATTCCCACTAAAAAATTTTATAGTGCTGCATCTTTATTTCATGATATGCGCCAAGTCATCGTTGTCATTGTTTTAGGCATTGCTTTAACGATAGCAATAGTTATATCCATCCATCATGAAAAAAAGGAGGCGCTGCTCGTTCTCCACGCAGGCAGCCTTGCAGCGCCTTTTGGCGAGCTGGAAAAGGAATTTGAAAAAATATACGGCGTAGATGTTCAGCGTGAGGCAGCAGGAAGCAAGGCAACGATAAGAAAGGTTACAGAACTCGGCAAAAAGGCGGATGTTGTTGCCTCTGCAGATTACACTCTCATTGAGAATATGATGATTTCCTCAGCCCCAAAATACGCCAACTTCTGCATACAGTTTGCAAGGAACAAGATAGTTATTGCCTATACAAATAAGAGTGCCTATAAGGATGAAATAAACGAGAGCAACTGGTATAAAATACTGGCGAGGAAAAATGTAAGATTTGGCTTTTCAAACCCTAATGATGATCCATGTGGTTACCGTGCCTTAATGGTTGTTCAGCTTGCGGAAATTTATTACGGAAATGATACAATTTTCGATGAATTGATAGAGAGAAATACAGAGATAACTGCAACGCAGGAAAATGGAAGCTATATCATTCATGTTCCTTCTTCGGCAGAGCTTGGCATAGATGTTGCAAAAATAGCAATGAGAAGTGCGGAGATAGATTTAATGGCGTCACTGGAAACAGGAGATATTGATTACCTTTTTATCTACAGGAGCGTTGCCTACCAGCATCGCTACTCGGGCGTATATTTTACCGAGCTGCCCGAAGAAATTGATTTGTCGAGTAGCGAATTTGCAGATTTTTACAGCAAAATTAAAGTTTCCTTTACCTCAGGCGATATAATAGAAGCAAAGCCAATTGTTTATGGCGTAACCATTCCAGTTAATGCAAAAAATGAGGAGATGGCAATAAAATTCATAGCTCTTCTGCTTAATGAAACGGGACAGGAAATTTTTGAGCGAAATGGACAGATTCCTATAACTCCTGCAATATGTGATGATATGACTGCTCTTCCTCCTGAATTGAGAAAATATGTGGCATAAAATGAAAAGAAGTGATGGGGTAATATTTGCTGTCATGGCAGTTCTTGCAGCTATAGCAGTTATTTTCATAGCATTGCCTATAGCAAATATGCTTGCTTCTGTGGGCATAAAAGGAATTGCAAAAGCAATTGCCGATAAAAATGCCATCAATGCTATT
>JAGHBD010000160.1 GCA_021161135.1 Thermoplasmata archaeon | reverse complement strand
CATTACATATCCAGATGGAAGCCACAAAAACTTCAGTATTTTCCAGAATAGAACAGGAGATGTATTTTACTGCATAAAATCATTTACTATGCTCGGCACATATGAATTTTACATATATGCAATAGATAATTCCTCACATGCCAACAGAAGCGATGTTTTCTCATTTAAGATAGAAGACATGACACCTCCACATGTTGAAATAGAATATCCGAAAGGTGGAGAAGTTGTTGGCGGCATAATTACAATAAAATGGAATGCAACGGATTTGGGAGGTGTGGCTGGAGTTACAATAAAATATAGCCCAAATAATGGGCAAACGTGGCACAATATTGTTGAAAACACAGAAAATAATGGGGAATATGTCTGGAATGCAACTGGACTGGAAGATGGAAATGATTATCTTATACAAGTAGTAGCGATTGATGAAGCTGGCAACGAAGGAAAGGATTTCTCAGATAAATTTACGATAGACAATACAAAACCATCGTTGAACATTGATAAGCCAATAACAGGCAAACTTTACATATTTGATAAAGAGATATTGCCTTTAATGGGTAAAAAGGCGGTCATCATAGGAAAAATTACCATTGTTGCTGTTGCAAGCGATACAACCTCCAGCATTTCAAAAGTTGAATTCTACATCGATGGCAGCTTGAAGAAAACAGATAATTCAACGCCTTATGAGTGGCAATGGGATGAAAGAACAGTTGGTAAGCATACGATAAAAGTAATTGCATATGATGAAGCAGGAAATAAAGAAACAAAAGAGATAGAGGTGTTCGTAATCAATCCTCTTTAAAAAGTTCGTCGAACTCTCCTTCTTCTATTTTTCTAATTATTTCTTTTGGATGCATTCCTTCTATAGTTACTCCCATTGAAACGCATGTTCCAACAATTTCCTTTGCCTTTGCCTTCAAATCCTTGCCCAGCAAATCATTTTTCTTCATTTTTGCAATGTCAACGACATCCTTCATTGTTATATTGCCAGCTGGTGATGTTGCATCACTTGCTCCCTTTTCCAAGTTAGCCCTCCTCATTATTAATGCTGATGCAGGTGGAGTGCCTACTTTCAGCTCATAATTCTTTGTTGCTGGATCCACTATTATCTTCACTGGCACCTTCATCCCCTGAAAATCCTTTGTAAGCTCATTGATTTTCTTCACCACTTCTGCCACATTCAAGCCTAGTGGCCCAAGAGCAGGGCCAATAGGCGGACCCGCCGACGCCTTACCTCCTTCTACCAAAACTTCTACTTCCTCTGCCATTTTAATCCTCCTCTTTCTTCAGTATTCTAACTTGCTCTCCTCTAACTGTAATGGGAATTGGAACCATTGCATCTAATAGCTCGACTGTAATCTCCTCCTTTGCATCATCTATACGTGTTACCTTAGCCTTTTCGCCTTTGAATGGTCCGCTTATTAATTCAACGATCATTCCCTCCTCAATGTTTGCAACTGCAGAAGGCGGGAATAGAAAATGCTCTATTTCTTCTATTTTTATATCCTGATCAAGTACATCTCTTGCATACCTCATATGCCTTATTATTCTCTTTATCGTTTCTATATCCTCTCCTTCAACAAAGATATAGCCGCGGAGCTCTTTTGGAGCGAGTATAGCATAAATTTTTCCTGTTCTTTTACTAGCTTTCTCAAATAAATTTGCTACATTTTCCTCTTGCCCCACCTGTGTTTTAACAACATATATCTTTGCCATTTTAGATCCCTATTTTTTCCGCAATCCAGGGAGCCACTTCTGTGGCAAGAATGAAAATTGTGAAGCCAATGAGGCCAATGATAAGTATGCCTATTGCAGTCATCTGTGCCGTTTTATTATATTCATCTGGCTCTGGCTTTCGAGCCATTTTGAGAACTCTGCCATATTTTCCCTTGCCTAACCTTTGGAAACGCTGTTCTATTTTACGTTGCACTTCCCATGCCTTATCTATCAGCTTCATATTCATCTTATTATATCAATTCCATATTCTTTTTCCTCTATCTCCGTTGATGGTCCCAAAATCTGTTTTGATTTGACGCCAGTGAGCACTATCATAACCTTTATTGTGCCTTTTAGGCTTGGATCTATTCCTGCTCCCCAGATTATTGTTGCATCTGGATTAATGCGGGAATAAATTTCTTCCACAACACCCTCTGCCTCCTTAATTGTCATATCCTCTCCGCCTATTACATTTACCAGAGCTCCCTTAGCCTCGCTTATATCAACATCAAGGAGTGGCGATGACAATGCCTCATTAACTGCATCCACTGCTCTATTTTCGCTATCCGATTCTCCAAGCCCAATCATTGCCACGCCTCCCTGTTTCATTATTGTTTTCAAATCAGCAAAGTCAAGGTTGATGAGGCCGGGCTTGGTAATCATTTCTGTAATTCCTTTTATGCTCCTCATTAAAATCTCATCTGCCACCTTAAATGCCTTATTTAAAGGAAGGCGAGGAGCTATTTCCAGCAACTTATCATTTGGGATAACTATAACAGTATCAGCTATATCCTTCAAGCGGGCGAGCCCCATCTCCGCATTCTCTTTCCTCACCCGCCCCTCGACACTGAAAGGAAGCGTAACTATTGCGAGCGTTAAAGCCCCGATTTCTTTTGATATCCTTGCCACAACAGGCGCCGAGCCAGTGCCCGTGCCGCCGCCCAGCCCGCAGGTAATGAAGACAATGTCAGCTCCTTCAAGCACCTTTTTTATCTCACTCTCACTCTCTATTGCTGCCTCTCTTCCTTTTTCTGGCAACGAGCCAGCTCCAAGTCCTTTTGTAACATGTTTGCCTATGAGTATTTTATGAGGGACTTTTGCATGAAGGAGGTGTTGTGCATCAGTATTTATAGCGATGAGCTCTGCTCCATAGATTTTTGCCTCAAAGCATCTTTCTATGGTATTCGTGCCAGCTCCTCCGCATCCAACTACCTTTATGTTGGTTGTCAAGCCAGCAAGAACCTCCTCCAATTCCTTGTTTCTTTCCTGCATTTGTTTCAATTCCTCTTCTGATAATGCCACACTTTCATTATTTTCCGCTCTCGCAATAGCTTCCTCAACAATTTTCTTCATGAATACCACCCTTAAACTTTTAAAGTAAAACAAAAAGGTTTATTAAAAAGTTTTGATAAGTTTTCCAGACGATTCTGAAAGCTAAAACTTTATTTCTTCCTTAGAAAATTTCGACATATTTTTATAAACGATATCTAATGGAAAATTAGAATGACACATTTCGATGCCTCGTTGTTGGCAATATGTTGTTTATTATTAAATATACAATCATTTCGCTAACAAAATGCTTGCATTTTGCGAAAGATTTATATACCCCTTTTCAATATACAAATTGGTGAAAACATGATAGGAAAAATAAGAGGTTGGATAAAAGATAAGGCGGGCGTAAGCCCAATAATTGCCATCATACTGATGGTGGCAATAACAGTAGTGCTAGCAGCAACAATCTATGTATGGGTAAGCGGCATGGGCGGCGGTGGTGGTGGAACAAACATAGCATTGACTCTAAAACAGGTGTCAGATGAAAGTGATTTATCTGCAGGGTACTTAAATTATACCGTACAGTCTGTGAACGGTAATCCTGGATGGGAGGATTTAAAGATAGTAGTTGGAGGAACAACAGTATGGGATAACACAGGAGCTGGGAGTGGGATAACTATTAAAGTGTACGAGGGAACTTCAACTGTAGTAGATAGTTCTGCTACGCCTGCTGATCTTACTGGACCAATAAATCCTGGGCAGAAACTGGTTATCAGCGGACTTAGTGGAGTAAATGTAGGAGACACTGT
>JAGHBD010000098.1 GCA_021161135.1 Thermoplasmata archaeon | reverse complement strand
GGAGAGGCTGGAATTCTTATAAAAAGTAAAAATCATGATTATCATACTCTATGGGGAACAGGCTGGTATGTATTTGGAAAATTTGTTTATCCTCAATTGCGTTTAATTGATCCAGATTGGTTTGTCCCAGGAGAGCAAATTGTTGAAATCGGCGGCTGGGGTTTTGGCGAGGTAACATTCTGGGTTAATGGAACATCTGGATAAGGTAATTACTCATTTCCCTGATTGCATATGTTTTTTCTTATATTGTCAAAATCTTTTATTCCGCAGCAGTAGTTTTTTCTTTCGAATTTAATGCCCTTTTGCATGATATAATCCATTGCCTCTTTTGATGGATTTGCAATTTCCTTTATTCCTGCTTTAATTAGCGAAATATCGAGTTTGCGGGGTCTCATGCATCCTATGGCTACGTGCTCAAATTTTTTCATTGCTTCTTTTGCAAATTCTGTAGCTTCATCCACTTTTATATCAATATTTTCAAAAGGTGTTCTGGCAGTGGGTAGAATAAAATTGAGAACAACTTTTTCCACTTTATATCCCTTCAGCTCATCAAGAATTTCCCATTCCTCTATTTTGCCAAAATTAAGACCAGCTGTTATGTGCGGTGAAACTCTCGCTCCTCTTTCAAGAAGCATTTCCATTGTATGAAAATAGTCGTATGGCGAAGCATTGAGGCGAAAAACATTTTTTATTGCGTTTTTGCTTGGTAAATCAACGAAGGCAATGTGACATGCTCCCGCTACTTTTGCAGCTATATCTTCATTAAGAAAGCCTGGATGGATTGCCACATAAAATTTATTACTGAGCCTTTCAATGGCAGGAAGCATTTTCTCAAGATTTATTAGTTGCCCCTTCTCATCAAATCCTCCGCTTATAAGAAAACCTTTTCCCCTGTAATTTTTCCCGAATTCAAGCAATTTTTCTGCTTCATATATCTGGAGCATTTGTTTCAAATATCTTCCCATGCAATGCAGGCAGTTTAATTTGCAGCCAGATATGGCAATTGGAACAAAATTGGGTTTTGGAGTATAAACAATCATTTTTTAGCTTCTTCCAGAAAATTCTGGAAAATTTCTTTTCCATATTGAGTATGCTCCACTTCTGGATGAAATTGCAGACCAAATAAGGGGCGGCTTTCATGTCTCATTGCCTGAACTTTGCAATTTGGCGAGGAGGCGAGAAGAATGAAATTCGATGGCAATCGTGTAACTTCATCGTTATGACTCTCCCACACAATCATTTTTCTGGGCAACCCTCTGAACAGAACATCTTCTTCAACAACTTCTATCTCCACTTTCCCATACTCCGGCACTTTCGCCGGCGCAGCTTCGCCGCCAAAAAACCTGGCCATGAACTGGTGGCCGGCACATATGCCGAGAATGGGCACATCCATATATTTTAGATATTCATCGCATTTTCCAAGTTTATCCTGCAAGCCCACGCGAGGCGCCCCGCCAGATAGCACGAGCGCATCAGCATCGCTTAGTTCTTCAATTGGCGTTGTGTTGGCAACTATCTCCGCATCCGCGCCTATATAGCGTAACACACGCCATTCCCGATGTGTCCATTGTCCGCCGTTGTCAATAACATAAACTTTCATTGTGAAAAAATTAAATAGGAAATTTAACCTTTCCTATTATGGAGATAATTTATAAGCCAATTGGCATAATACACACTCCCTTTAAAGATATGGCTCCGATACAGCCAATTTTTTCTGATGAGAAGGGCGTTGTTGAGATTTATGAGGAATACAGGGAAGGATTAAAAGATTTAGAAGAGTTTAGCCATATAATCCTCGTATATCATTTCCATTTATCTAAGCCGTATAAGTTGCATGCTAAACCCTATTTAAGCGATGAGTTAAAAGGGATATTTGCAATAAGGAGCCCAAATCGTCCAAATCCGATTGGCATATCAGTTGTAAAACTTGAAAGAATAGATGGAACAAAGATATTTGTAAGGAATGTTGATATTTTGGATGGAACTCCTTTATTGGACATAAAACCTTATGTTCCAGAATTTGATTGTGTGGAGGCGACGAGCGGGTGGCTGACCGGAAAAATAAAAAGATAAAAAACATATCCTCAAAATTCTGAAATTATCCTTTTTGCCCATCTGAGCTTTTTTCTCTTCACCTCCATATCCTTTCCTTCTTTTTCCCTTGGTTTTTCAAAATCAAAGCCAATGAGCTTTATTTTCCCCGCTTTAAAATGTTTTGCCATGCAGTAAGCACGATCCCCATCTGTAAAACCTCCAAAATTGTAGATGGTATCAAAAGGTTTTGACTGACAGGTGATCAATATTTTTCCTCTGAAGAGAGGAAGCCATTCTTTCAATGCCTCAATGTTATCCCCATGAGCATGTATTGCAACGATGCATCCACTTTCATTTACTTTCAATATATCTTCAACATTTCCATCCAAATCAGTGGTTACAATATGAGGAATGATGTTGCGGGAGAGTAAAAAAGAAGTTGCCTCATCCGCTGCCATAATAATGCCTTCTATTTTTTCTATTTCTTCATCAAGATTTCTTCCTGCTCCACATATACTTACAACATTTCCTTCAATTAATCTCCTCAATTCCTCCAGCGTAACGTTACTCCTTGCAATGTTTGCTGCAATTCTCGCTGCCTCCTCATCTTTCTTCTTTTCATATCCAAAATCCTTTAAAATTTCCTCATATAATGGCTCCCATTCATTCCATTCCATTTTATTCCCATTCTATTGTGGCAGGTGGCTTATTGGAAATGTCATATACAACCCTATTAACTTCCTTGATTTCATTTGTTATGCGTGTCGCCATTCTTTCCAACAATTCATGAGGAAGTTTTGAATACGAAGCTGTCATGGCATCTATGCTATCAACGCTCCTAATAGCTATGGTATATCCATAAGCCCTCACATCTCCTCTAACTCCCACACTTCTTACTGGCAACAGAACAGCAAAATACTGCCATGGCTTTTCTATTATGCCATCCTTCCACGCCTTTTCTATCTCTTCCTCAACAATTGCACAAGCCTCCCTCACAACCTCTATTTTTTTCTCATCTATCTCACCTATTATGCGAACTGCCAATCCCGGCCCAGGAAATGGCTGTCTTTCCGCAACTTCCAAGCCAAGATACCTTGCCACTTGCCTTACCTCATCTTTGTAGAGGTTACGTAAAGGCTCAACAATTTTCAAATGCATTTCCTCCGGCAACCCACCAACATTATGATGGCTTTTTATTGTATCTCTCAATCCCCCTCCACTTTCTATCCAATCTGGTGCTATTGTGCCCTGAATGAGATATTCTGCCTCCTCCTCTTTTGCCACCCTTTCAAATATCCTTATGAATTTCTCACCAATTATCTTCCTCTTTTCTTCTGGATCAGAAACTCCTTTGAGGGCTGCGAGAAATTCCTCCTTTGCATCAACTGGCACAAATTTCAAATCCATCTTTTCATAAAGATTCCTTACAAATTCGCTCTCTCCCTTTCTCATCAAGCCCGTGTCCACGTACACAGCCACAAGATTTTTTCCAAGAGCCATACTTCCTATTTTTGCAGCGACGCTCGAATCAACGCCACCAGAGACAGCTATTATAGCTTTTCCCTTAACCTTTTCCTTTATCTCTTCAACAGCCTCCTTTACAAAAGCAGCAGCATCAAACATACTTCTCCCTCATTTCACGGCGATATTCCTCGAGTTTCCTCGCCAGTTCCTCATCCTTCAAAGCGAGAATTTGTATTGCAAGCAGAGCGGCATTATCTCCTCTATCAAGTCCCACTGCAGCAACAGGTATGCCAGGCGGCATCTGAACTATCGAAAGAATTGCATCCAGATTTAGCTTCCCAGAAACAGGCACGCCAATAACTGGCTTTGTTGTATATGCCGCAAGGCTGCCCGGCAATGCAGCAGCCAGGCCGGCGATGGCGATAAAAACATCAGCCTCGCTTTTAGCGATTTCCTTCACCTTTTCTGGCGTTCTATGAGCTGAAGCATATACAACTTCATAATCCACACCAAATTTATCTAAAATATCCATTGCTTTTTTACCAACGCTCTCATCACTTTTTGATGCCATAACAATTAGCACTTTCATGCAAATAAATGCCGCAGGCAGATAAAAAATTTCTTCTTAAGCTACTCATCCATTTCATATTCCACGATTATTTCCCCCGTTTCCTCATCAACCACTCTTCTTTTCTTGCCCTTTGCCAGAAGTTTGTAGCCCAGATAAAAGCCCTTTTCTTCCCATTCTTCATCGTCACTCATGCCTTCTTTATTGCCTATCTCTTTATAAGCTTTGTTCTGCCAGAACAAAATTGTTCTGCCAGAACAACGACGATAGGGTTTTATATGATGGCAGCATGAAGCAATGTGAAATACATCCCCATGCCAAAGAACTCATTCTATACAAAAAAGCTTGCAAAAGGATGCAAAATATGCGAGGAGGGAGCAAAACTTGTTTTGCTGATAACTGGCTTATGCAATGCCAGATGCTTTTACTGCCCTCTCTCTGAAAAAAAGAGAGGCAAGGATGTAATATACGCAGATGAAATGAGGGTAGATAGGATAGAAGAAATAATAGAAGAGGCGGAGCTGATAGAGGCAAAAGGCACAGGCATAACAGGCGGCGACCCGCTGCTTGTGATGGAGAAAACAATCGATGCCATTCATTTACTCAAGAATTATTTCGGCGAAAATCATCATATACATCTCTATACTGCAACCTTAGATGGTGAAAAGGTGAGGCAGCTTGAAGAAGAAGGGCTGGATGAAATAAGGTTTCATCCCCCCGTTGCCATATGGAAAAAAATAGAAAAAACAAATTTCTCCAAACTAATTGAAAAAATTGAGATAGATAAGGGTATGGAAATCCCTCTCATTCCTCATCTTAAAAATGAGACGATTCATCTGCTAAAAGAGGTGGATAAATATGGCTTGGATTTCATAAACTTAAATGAGTTAGAATTTTCCGTGACAAATATGGATGCCTTGGATGCTCTCGGATATGTGGCTAAAAATGATGAGTCAGCAGCTGCTATGGGAAGTGAAGAAATGGCGTATGAGATGCTTGAACTGAATTTAGATACACCTCTCCATTACTGCTCTGCATCTTTCAAAGATGCTATTCAGCTTCGAAGAAGAATAGAGAGAAGAGCTAGAAATGTGGCGAAGATGTATGAGGTTATTACGGAGGATGGAACACTGCTCAAAGGAGTTATAATGGCGGGAAAGGAAAAGTTAAAAGAGATAAAGGAAGAATTTGAAATAGATGATGGCCTTATAGAATGGGATGAAGAAAAGCAGAGAATAGAAACCTCACCTTTCATATTAGAGGAAATTGCGGAATATCTCCCATATAAATGCTATCTTGTTGAAGAATATCCAACTGCGGATCGCCTTGAAGTTGAAATGATTCCTTTAAATTGATTTTATGATTTCCTTAAATTCGAGGGCATTTTTCAGCATCTGCGTGTTATTAAATAAACAATAAACCTTGCCATATTTTTTGCAGATATTTGCTAATTTTTGTAGCTCCTCCTTACTATAATCATAGTTGTAGCCTCCTATGCCATGGAGACGATAGTATTTTATTTCTCCATACAAACTCTCTCTTTTAAATGGATCAACGCAATGGATGAGGTTAAGCTCTGTGCAAATTTTGATAATTGTTTCATCTTTCCATTTTCCCCGCGGCTCCCAGGCATAGATGAAATTGCTGGAAATACTTGAAAAAAATTGCTTTATATTCTCCACATTTTCCTTGCTCTCATTAAATGATGGGGGACACTGAAAAACAATTATCCTCGCCTTCAATGCTTTTGCAAATTCCTCGCATTTTTCCCATGCTTCAAAAACCTCTTTCGTTGCCCTGAAAAATCCATAGTTTTTTTCATTTCCCTCAATTTTTATGCCCGCCTTCCTGTAGGTGGGACTGCTTGTCTCATGGGTTATGAGCTGCCACGCCTTCATTGTGTATTCGAAGTTATCTGGCGCTTCCTTCCGCCATTTTTCAGCAGTTTCAATTTTTGGGAGTTTGTAGAATGTCTGCTGTATTTCAACCACTTCAAAGTTTTTGAAATAATCGCTTCTTTTTCCTCTGAAGCCGCAGCATCCCACTTTTATCATGATTTTCAATTGATTATGAATTTAAAATTTTCATCATCCGAGCAGTTTAACTCCTGCAAATGTCGCTGCCGTTACAATACATGCTGCTATGCATATGCCAGTAAAAATGCAGAGCAATGATTTCTTAAAATCCAGGCCAAAAAGATAAGCTGCCAAGCTTCCCGTCCATGCTCCTGTTACAGGCAAAGGAATGGCTACAAAAATTATCAGCGCCACACTCTCCCATTTTTCGATGCTTTTCCTCGTCTTTTTTCTCGTATACTCAAAAATTTTATCAAGCATAGTGTTCCAAAAATTCCATTTTCTGAGCCATTTTTCAACTGGTTGTAAAAATAGCAGAATAAATGGCACAGGTATGAAGTTTGCCAGAATTATTACAGGAATGGCAACATGAAGATTCAGGCCATATTTAAAGGCGAGAGGAATGGCGCCCCTGAGCTCAGATATCGGCATCATTGCAAGAACCACAATCCATAACCATTTCATTCCATCTATCATGATATCATTCTTCCCATACCAGCATCTCCTATAAATTCGTAGTCATCCACTATTTTCTCACCCCTAAGATATACATGCTTTGGATATATTGCTTCCATACCCTCATAGCAGCTCCATCCGCATTTTGACAGCGCTTTCAATTGCTTTATCACTCCAAAATCAATGACAATAAAATCAGCATCTTTGCCTCGTTCAAATACTCCTTTATTCACTCCGAAAAGCTTTGCTGGATTCAAACACATTACACGGTGAAGGAGCTGCAAATCAATTTCTCCCTTTTTCACCATACGAAGCATTAAAGGCATAGTTGCATCAACGCCTGGCATGCCAGAAGGAGCTGTTTCAAATTCACTTTTTTCTTCAAGTGTATGGGGTGCATGGTCTGATTCGAGAATGGGTATCTCTCCCTTAATGAATTTCCTGTATAATTCGCCTCTCTCCTCCTCGCCCCTTAAAGGAGGATTCACCTTCCCCATTGCCTCCTTCAAAAATTCACTTTTGTATGAGAAGAGAAGATGATGTAATGTAACGCCGAAACTAACTTTACCCTTAAGCAATTTTATAGAGTCAGGGGTTGTTACATGGCATATATGTATTTTAGCTTTCATTTCTTTACTCATCTCAACAATTTTTTTTATTGCCTCAATCTCACATTTTTTGCCCCTATTTCTTTCATGCTCCCTTAAATTTGTTGCTCCTCCTCTCCTTATACACTCCTTTACCTCAGCATGGATGGCAAGTGGCTTGCTATCTCCAAGCTCTTTCATCGCCTCATTTAATTCCTCCATTGAGCAGAAAATTTCATTATCACCAGAAAGAAAAACCTTATAGCCTATGCAATCATCGCATTTTTCCACCCTTCCCTTTATCCCCATATATAATCCATAATCTACACATGCCTTATACCTAATTTTCCTCGCCTTTTCAGCAAATATTCTTTGCGAGATAACTGGAGGCTCATTGTTTGGCATATCCATCACACATGTTACGCCTGCCATCGCCGCTGCCCTGCTGCCTGTAAAGAAATCTTCTTTATATTCGAAGCCCGGCTCTCTGAAATGAACATGAATGTCTATGGCAGCGGGAAAAATGACGGCGTTGCCATAATCTTTTTTGCCACCCTCAACACTTTTCTTTACTCCCACAATTTTTCCATTCTCGATAATGAAGCATGCATTCGTTAGGATACCATTCATAAATACTCTTCCACATATCACTGGCATTCAAAAGATAATAGAAAGAAGTATTTAAATTGTCAAAAATATTTAATGTGATTTATATAATTGGCGCAGGTCCTGCCGGCTTGGCAACTGGCCTTTTTCTGCTAAATAAAGGATATGAAGTGAAAATTTTTGAGAAGAATGAGAAAATAAGGAGTACGGCATGTGGCGAGGGTTGCGATGCAGCATCTCTTTCCATACTGCCCTTTAATTCCTTGCCTTATATAGCGAGGAAAGTTCATGGAGTAAAATGTGTTTATGAGAACATGCATTTTTATGCAAGAATGGATGGAGTGGTTTTGGATAGACAGAAATGGCTTGAAGGAATGGTATCAGAGTTTCGGACAAGAGGAGGAGAAATAGAATTTGGGGCAAAAATTAAGAAAATTGATGATAAGTATATTTATGTAAATGACAGGAAGATTGAGTATGAAATATGCATAGGAGCTGATGGATGTTGCTCTGTTGCAAAGGAATATTTTGGCAATAAATACGAGTATAAGGTTGGTTGCCAGTATGAGATAGAGTTTGATGCGGAGGATAAAAATTTTCTTGAAATATATTTTGATAGAAAATTCTCCAACTACTATGCATGGATTTTTCCCAAAAAAGAATCTGCAAATGTTGGTGTTATAGGGAAGTTTTCTCAGCTCGATAAATTTTTGGAAGCAATGAAAATAAAGGAAAGAATTATAAAAAAGGAGGCTGGAATGATTCCATGCAGTTTTGCTCCCCGTATATCAGATAAAAAAGTTGCACTAATAGGTGATGCTGCGGCAATAACAAATCCCTTCTCGCTTGGCGGTATTTCTCCAGCAATACGGGCTGCAAAAATTCTGGCTGACAATATAGAAAATCTGGAAAATTATGGGAGGGAAATCAAAAAACATCCCATGCGCAATCCAATTTTGTTGAAGGGAAGAAAAGTACTGGAAAGAATTAACGACAAAGAAATTGAAGAATTATTCAGATGCGTGAATGGAAAGGATATAAGCGAGATAAAATACGGTGATTTCATTTCCCTGCTTAAAAGACCACGACTTGCATTGAAAGCTTATTACATCGCCCAAGCCCTTCTTCATTCCCTTAAATGGGGATGGTGAATTCATCGATTTTCTACCACTCTATTTCAAATAATTGCCATGGGAAAAACGACACCTTCGCCCCGCCATCCCAGCCGATGCCATCACCGAGCAATCCGAAAGTGAGCGGTCCAAATATCGTTCCCCAATAATTATGGCGGGCATCACAGGAACTTGCGTTAGCCCATAGTCCCCAGCCATTGTTGTATATATTGTTGTAATTAACTAAAGTTATAGCAGAGCATCGTTTTAAATACACACCCAATTGGTGATTTCCTTTTATATTACACATCCTAACTGTGTTACTGCCGGCTGCCAATTCGATGTATATTCCGCAAATATTGTTATTTTGCAGTATGCATTTTTCTATTTTGTTGTCTCCACAACTTTTCATATAAATTCCGTTGTATGTATTTTCCTCCATTTCGCACCATGAAAAATTATTTCCTGTTGAATAGTATAAAGTCACACCACTCCCTTTGCTTGTAGTTATTGTATTATTGTAAAATATACTGTTGTGTGTTTTATATAATTTTATCCCGTTGGCTGCATTTTCCATTGTGCAATTTGAAACGGTGCAATATTGAGAATAATCTATGCCAATGCCATAGTATCCACAGTCTATCACAACACAATTCTCTATCTTATTATGCTGTCCATTGGTGAAAAATATTCCAGTCCAGTTTGCCCTTAAAACAGTCAAGTTACGGAGATGGTTATAGCTGGAATAGTAAAAGGCAATGTTACTCAGCCTCTCAGCATCTGAAATGATAGAATCTCTTATTATGTTATGATGCGCCCTCATCCCGTATATTCCTCTGTTATTTTCCGAGATAACACAATCAAAAATTTCACAATAATCTGCATTTATTATTCTTATTCCAGCCTCATTATCTTCCCATCCACTATGGGTTATTGTGAATCCAGATATTTTTACTCCATTCGCTGTTATGTAAATAACATCTCCTTTTCTCTCCCCATCAATTATTGTTGTCTCCTTATTTTCTCCCCTTAGAGTAATACTTTTTGAAACAACCAAATTTTCATGATAAGTGCCTGAATATACAAAGATTGTATCACCATCTTTTGCATCATTTAGAGCGGCTTGTATGGTAGTATAATTGCCTTCGCCACTTCCACCAACATACAGAATGTCATTCAAACTAAATTTTGCATCATTTGAAGGAGCTATATGGGTAAAAAGCAAAATAACAACAATACACGCCCACAGCCTCCTCATAAATTCCATATAGTTATGATTATAAATAAATTTCGCAGACAATCTATTTATAGCACCTCCATTATAATATCATGTTGCTCGAGATAGCCGTTTTAATAATTTTTCTGCTGATAATAGTGCTTGCCTCTGCCATAAAAATTGTGAGGGAATATGAGAGAGGTGTGATATTCCGTCTGGGCCGCCTTGTTGGTGCGAAAGGACCGGGCTTATTTCTCGTGATACCTCTCTTTGATAAAATGGTAAAGGTTGATTTGAGGGAGCATGTCATGGATGTGCCTGCGCAGGAGGCAATAACATCTGACAATGTGCCTGTGCGCGTTAATGCCGTGGTCTATTTCAGAGTAATGAATCCCGAGGATGCTGTCGTTAAGATACAGAATTACATGATGGCAACAAGCCAGATGGCTCAGACAACGTTGCGAAGCATCATCGGGCAGGTGGAATTGGATGAGCTTCTCAAGGAAAGGGAAAAGATAAATCAGCGCCTCCAGAGCATACTTGATGAAGCGACAGATGCATGGGGCGTAAAGGTTACTGCAGTCGAGATAAAAGATGTAGAAATTCCAGAAGGCATGCAACGCGCCATGGCAAGGGCGGCGGAGGCAGAAAGAGAGAGAAGAAGTAGAATAATAGCGGCAGAAGGAGAACTGCAGGCAGCAGAGAAATTAACGCAGGCAGCAAGGATAATTGCAAGCGAGCCAGCAGCCATACAACTCCGAACTTTACAGACGTTGGCAGAGGTATCGGCTGAAGGAACAACAAAAATATTCTTCCCATTCCCGCTGGATATACTAAAAGCATTTATGCCAGAGAAAAAGAAAAAGAAAGATTAAAGGTTGAGTATAAACACTTCTCTTTCCACTCTCTCGCATTTACCATTGGTTGCACACGCTTCGACGCCTATCCTGCAATTTCCCCTGATCTTCTCATCCCACACCCATGAATATGGAGGTGTGTCATCAACATATTTTAACTCATTGTTTATGTAGAATCTTACCGCCTTCAGTTTTCCTTCTGGCTCAGTTGATGCTGCAGCTTCAATCGTTATTCTCCCAAATATTACTGTTTTGTTTATGAAAGAAAGGAATGGGCCAAAGTCAAGCAAATATATGCCATTTGTTGGTTTCAGCAACGTAACATTTATTGTTATTATTTCTGTCGGCTCCTTTATTGCAACTTGCGGATCACCAAATAAATTCGTTTCATAATATGTCCATCTCATTCCATTTTCGTTAATGCGCCATACGTTGTCTTCTTTGGAATAGTGATTGGCTCTCCCCACCTCCTTTATATTTTCCTGAAAGAGGGCTTTGAAGAAAGAATAATCATATCTCATGCCAGGTGAGTCAGTGCTGTTCTCCCTTCCCAAACCATAACGGGAATTCATTATGCAGGCAAAGGCTCCGTGCTCGTCCAAGGTAAGATGCTCGGCAAAGCAGTCATCTTCGTAATAATGCTCCTCGGGGTACCAATTATCAAATGAGCCGGCGAGGCAAGTTTGAGAGTATAGGAAGAAGTATTTATCGTTATGCAGCATGTAGAGATCCCTGTTATTCATCTTTAATGCATAGGTAGTCCATCCATGACCATCATGATTTACAATATTCACTCCCTCATTTATTACAGCTGCAAGCTGACTCTTACTCCAGTGACCATCTCTATCATAGAGGGTTGTAATGTTATATGCCTCCGGAATTAAAGGCTTAATTTTATCCTTATGATTTCCTCCCCATTCAGCCTCACCACCGAAGCCGAGATATTCGCCAAGCAGCAAAACCTGCATCAAATGCTGATTATCAAAATCATTTTCATATGCTATCGTTTTGTTTATGAAGTTATTTATCTCCCTCTGGCTATCCACACATGCCCTCCCAACCCATACCTCCGCAAATAAGTCAGCTTCATCCTCATTGCTCACATCATTTCCAGTTGCATTCTCTCCCCATTTATCATCCATATCTTCATTGAAGCTTCCATCCAAGCAGGCATAATATACATCTGAAGGAATATACGCCTCCAGCTCTTCATCCATCGCCGCCAGCGGCAGCCCGACGCATGTCGCATAAAGGCGGCGCGCCGGTATGATGTTGCTGCTGTCGTTCATTATATCAGCATCTCCTCCAAGCAATACATAGTCGATTCCCCAGTTCATGTAAGCCCATCTGATGAAATTTCTTATTTGTGCCTGCGTATCATTAAACATTGGCGTAGAGTTCCAGCAAAAATCATTTACTTTTATTTCCTCCACTGTAACAGTTGTTGCTTTTATCCCCCTGCTTTCTTTATAATCCACAAATCTCTGGAAAGCCTGCCTGAATTTTTCGGCTGTTACTATAAGATAGTCATACTGTTCCTTTACATTTTTTACTGGATATGTTTCAAGAATTGAAGGATTATCAATATAGCGTGAGACCCATTCTCTGTCTTTGGCGAATCCTCTGAAAAGAGGATTTGGCTTGCTATCCTTTAATTTTATCTCCACATCTATTGCGCTATATGAATAAATTCTGCCATTTGTATATGAAACTGGAAAAATGTTGATGACAAGAATATTGTATCCTCTCAATCCATATACTCCAATCATTTCATACGCCTTTTTTACATCTTTTGGTAGCGATACAGAAATTTTTCTTCCATTTAATATGAGAGGCTCAGCCTTCTTTAATTCATATTCTCCGAGCAATTTTTTGCCATATCTCTTCACTTCTATCTCTTTAATTCCCTTTTCATATGGAATTAAAATTCTTGCTGTTTTTACAGGAACTACAACATCATTTATCTCATGCTGCTCACATCCATTTAATGTAACGATGGCTTTTCCTTCCTCCATATCCACCTGTGGTGTCTCGAAAGTATAATGGAAAGATAGGGTATCGTTGGATGCCTCTATTTTAATGCCCCCAAAAAACGATAACATGAGTATAGCAACAACAAAACATGTTAGCTTTTTCATAATAAGCAAATAATTTCCAAACTTAAATTTTGTTATACAATTAGACTATCGCAGCTCATCTCATCAGGCTTTTCTATATCAAGTATTTCCAGTATTGTAGGTGCTATATTGCCGAGCACTCCTCGCTTTAACTTTACATCCTCTCCTATAAGTATGAATGGAACAGGGTTGCTTGTGTGGGCCGTCTTTGGTTTGCCATCCTCAAACATTTCCTCAACATTTCCGTGGTCTGCAGTTACCATGGCAATGCCATCTTTTTCTTTAACTTTCTTAATAACTTTCCCAAGACATTCATCTACTGCTTCCACTGCTTTTAGCACTGCCCCCCATACGCCTGTGTGACCCACCATGTCCGGGTTGGCATAGTTAAGCACTATCAAATCATATTTTTCGCTCTCTATTCTCTTTATAACTTCTGCTGTAACCTCGTAAGCCGACATCTCGGGCTTAAGATCATAGGTTGCAACTTTAGGCGATGGAATAAGGCATCTATCCTCGCCTTCGAAAGGCTCCTCTCTTCCACCACTAAAAAAATAGGTGACATGAGCATATTTCTCTGTCTCTGCTATCCTGAGCTGCTTCAAACCATGTTTTGAGATAACCTCACCGAGCGTATTTTTTATATCTTCCGTCTCAAAAGCAGCTGGATTATCAAAATTTTTATCATATCTTGTAAGCGTTACAAAATGAATTTTTAATGGAAGCGTAGGAAATGCATGGAAATTTTCATCTATAAATGCCTGTGTCAATTGTCTCGCCCTGTCAGGACGGAAGTTGAAAAAGATTACAACATCTCCATCTTCTATGCGGGGTGTTCCTTCTATTACAATTGGCTGAACAAATTCATCTGTTTCTCCGTTATCATATGCAATTTTAATACCCTCCTCCGCATTTTTAACCAATCTTCTCCTTCCCTTTACAAGCATTTCATATGCCTTCCTCGTCCTCTCCCATCTTTTGTCGCGATCCATTGCAAAATATCTTCCAATCAAACTTGCTATTTTGCCAACACCTATTTCATCTATTTTTTCCTCTAATTCCCTTATATATCGAATGGCACTTTTTGGTGGCGTATCTCTTCCATCAAGGAAACAGTGTATATATACCTCCTTCACCCCATACATTTTTGCCATTTCAAGAAGAGCATATAAATGCTCCATCATTGCATGAACTCCTCCATCTCCTATTAGCCCCATGAGATGCAATCTTTTTCTTTTTGCCTTTTCCATTGCCTCCTTCAATACGCTGTTTTCAAAAAAACTGCCATCTTTTATTGCCATCAATATTTTCGTTGCCTCCTGATAAACTATTCTCCCAGCCCCTATATTTAAATGCCCAACTTCAGAATTTCCCATTTGTCCAGCAGGCAGCCCAACTGCCTCACCACTTGCTTTAAGGAGAGTGTGCGGATTTTCCCGCCACAAATCATCAAAATTTGGTGTATGAGCGTAATAAATTGCATTTCCTATCCTACGGGTTGTATATCCCCATCCATCGAGTATGGCAAGTAAAATCATGATGCAATCTCATTATATCAGAATATAAAAAAATGTTGGTGTATTCTCCAAGTTGATAAAAAGTGGAAAGGAAATGTTTTTATTTTAGCCTTTTTCACCGCTTTTTTCATTCTTCAGCTACATACGGAAATAAACGAGGCATCCAGTCGAATTGAATTAATGGAATAAAATAGGCTTCTCCAATTATTGGTTTGGGAAGGGGAAGATGCCAGTTGTTCCAATAATTTCTGATCCAGCGATTATTATATGCATAAGAGAAAAATGCGTGCAATCTGTTGAATATAAAATTGT
>JAGHBD010000089.1 GCA_021161135.1 Thermoplasmata archaeon | reverse complement strand
GCTGTAATATAAATCGTATTCAATCTTTTACTTAAAATATAATAAGAAGTGTCATAGATTGTTGTATTCCTTTCATCGGCGATTTCTATGCATTCTTTCATTTCTTCTAAGGTGAGATCCATTTTTTCGATTTCCAAAAGATAAAAATTTTTTATGGCTCCTTTTTTCTCTTCCTTTCTCAATTCTTTATTAAATCTTATTGCATTGGCTATTTCATAATATGCTATGCTTGGCATGACTATTTCTATCTCACCATCTTTAAATTTTTTCAATATCTCAATAACTTTCTTGCTCCCTTTTTCTTCCCACAATGCCTTTACCATTACAGAAGCATCAATAACTAATGTTCTTTCCTTGATTTTATCACCATTTCAGACATTTTTATATTGCTTCTTTTGTGCATGTTTCTTATTTTTTCCATATTTTTTATTGCCTCCTCTCTTTTCCATTTTTTAATTTTCCAGGCTATATATTCTCTTAATTCTTCAGACCAGTTTATATTGATCTCTTCCATTTTTCTCTTCAATTCCTTTGGAATACGAAAGCTTATTACATCCATATATTACTAAAATGTATTTTCGTATAAGTATTTTTGCATTTTCTAACATTAAGGAGAAAGGCGAAGAAGGAAGCAGGAAGAAGAGGAAAAAGGAATTTTCATCTCACTCTTATCAATGGAATATTAATCTTGTTAAAATCTTTGTCCATGCCTGCAACAAGCTTATCTTTTTTAATTATGGCTGTAGCTGCAGCAAATGCATCTGCAAGAGATATAGCATATTTTGCCTTTATTTTGCCCGCTTCCTTCCAGATGGAATTGCTGGCTGGAACTATTTTTATGCCAAATGCTTTTAAATTTCTAACTTTTTCTTCAGCAATGGAAGCATCTTTCCTATAAAGAATATAGTAAAATTCAGTTAGGTTAACAATATTTATCAAACCAATTACTTCCTTTCTTGCTATTTTTTCGAGTAAGTTTTCCACTACATCTGCTCCTTTTTCGCCCAGATAAAATATTAGCAAACTTTCTGTATCGAATACCACCATATTATCTCTCCAGCATTTTTTCCCTTTGTATATCTTCTTTCCTTGCTTCTTCAATTATTTCTCTAGCCCCTTTTTTAAATAACATTCTCAATGAACCTTTTTCTTCAGAAATATCTGGAAATGGTTTAAGCAAGATGCCCTCTTTTGTTTCAAAAACAATCGCTCTATCCTTAAATCCAAATTTTTTTCGCAATTTTTTTGGAATGGTTGCCTGTCCTTTTTTTGTTATTTTAACCACCACCTCCATGTAATACCAATATTTTTGTATTACTTATATTTTTTGCATTACAGAAAATGGAATGATGAAGAAGAGGCAGGAGGCGGGCAAGGAGGAGGACAGAGGGAGGAGATAAGAACAGTTTTTGGTCAATCCGTAAATTTTCCCCAGAGTGTCTTTTTATTTCGTCTATATATTTTTCAAAATCTTTTCCTCTCATATTCTTGCTCATAGTTTTGCGACCTTCCTTAAATATTTTTTATAACATTTTCTTATAAACATTGCAAATTTATTTATCAACTTTAGTTGCCATTCTGGAATACGGCGATTTACCCTTTTATTTTGGAAATCCGGCTTTTCCACACCCATAAAATTGCATATGCCTTCAACAAATTTATCGGGATTAGCTTTTAAATTTTCATATTGATAGACATATACATTTTCCTTTCCAAATAAATCCTTTAGCAAATCAATGTAGTCATCAAAATCCAGGTATGCATAATCGAAATTATCTTCAATTTCTTTTTCACTCCTATACGGATTTACACGCAATATATGATTTTTCACTGATTTAAACCAATCTCTCTCATTCCTTATACCAACTATTATTTTTGCATCTGGAATGAGTTTGTGAAGAGTGTATGCCATCTTTTTTCTTTCATCTGCTTTTGAACCAAATACCAAAGGAGAGCCACTTAAATCTTCATCAGATATGAGTATTTTTCCCTCACTTTCTATTGCTGCAAGCAGTAATGCTTGCCTGTTTTTTGCTTTAATCAAATTATAGTATTTTATTCCCTGTAATTTTGGAAATACCTCCTCCTGAAGAAACGTGGTAGCAGTTTTATGTAACCCTACATGGACATATATTTCCCTCATTCTTTTTCATCTCCTACTAATTTTATATCATACTCAACCTTTCTTTTTATCATTTCTTCAAAGCTTGTTTCAGGCTTCCATCCCAATAGCTTTCTTGCTTTGCTTGAATCATCTTGCAAGACATCTACTTCCGCAGGCCTCCAGAATTTCGGCGAAGATTCTACAATTACTTTTCCATTTTTATCAATCCCTTTTGTATTAATCCCTTCTCCTTGCCATTCTACTTCAATTCCTAAATGTTTTAGAGCAATTTCTACAAATTCTCTAACGCTGTGTCTCTCTCCTGTTGCTATAACCCAGTCATCAGGCTCTTTATACTGCATCATCATCATATACATAGCTTTGATATAATCTGGAGCATATCCCCAATCCCTTTTTGCATCAAGATTGCCAAGCACAATTTTTTCTTGCAAACCATGATAGATTTTTGCAACGCTGTATGTTATTTTCCTTGTAACAAATTGTAATCCTCTCCTCTCGCTCTCATGATTGAATAATATTCCATTAACTGCAAACATTCCATAGCTTTCTCTGTAGTTTCTTGTAATATTGAAAGCAAATGATTTAGAGCAACCATACGGAGAGCGAGGATAATGGTATGTCATTTCATTTTGTGGCATTTCCATAACCTTTCCGAACATTTCAGATGATGATGCCTGATAGAATTTTGTATCTGGAGAATATATTCTTATTGCCTCCAATAACCGTAAGCAACCAAGAGCATTCACATTTGCTGTGTATATGGGGCTTTTCCATGAATATGGAACAAATGATTGAGCTGCAAGATTATAAACTTCATCAGGTTGTAACTCCCGTATTATTTCATTTATCCTGCTTTCCTCAAGTAAATCTCCTTCCACAATTTCAAAATTTTCATTGTGCAGAATATTTTTTATATTTTCCATCCCTGCAAGTGCTTTTCTTCGATTCAATCCATAAACTTTGTAACCTTTCTTTAACAAAAACTCAGCAAGGTAAGAACCATCTTGCCCCGTAACACCTGTTATTAATGCAGTTTTCATTTTTATCTACCCAGAATATAAAAGAACATTATTTAAAAATTCTTCAAACTGTGAAGCAAAGAATCGTGGGGCCATCTTTTTTCTTAGATCTTCTGCCTCATTTAGAAGATTATGGTACTCTTCTCTTTCTCCCATAAACAATTTTATAGCATTCTCTATACTTTCCTCGAGATTGTTCCATGAAAATCTAATTACATTTTTTACCAAATTCATAGTGAGGAGCATATGCGTCAGGTAATAAAACTGGTACAGCATTTGCGAATGCATCATCAAGAGCTGCAGATATCTTATAAACTCCGTATGGAGATTTTTTTTCTTATGGGAATATTGCAAAATGCGATTTTGCCATCTGATAATTATATTCTTCTTCACTAACAAATTCATTATAATACACTACCACTTCTTTCAATTCAGATTTTGTGATAAATTCCTTTACTTTTTTGTCCCTCATTCTCCCCAATAAAACAATTCTTACTTTGTTTTTATAAAATGGGTTTTTTGAGAAGATATTCAAAAAAGCTGAAAGAATAGAAATGTAATCTCTTTTGATTTGCAGCACATCTCCAGGTATTACAAACTGTATCCTATCATTCTCTTTTTTCAATAAGAAATTGTTTGATAACGCAAGTCGTGAAGGAATCACAAAATTCGGTATTTTTTGAAAATCATCATCTAATACTATATATTCTCCTAGCTTTATCACTCCAGATAATTTTTTCTTATTCAGGATATTCCTGTGATTTCGTGATATCTTATTTTATCATGTGAATATT